>NZ_JADBGG010000010.1:91006-111868 GCF_014873765.1 Desulfomicrobium macestii
TGGCATCGTTGGCGGAATCGTTGCCGCTCGTCCTGCTCCGCTTTTACGCCCTGCACGCAACGATTACGCCGTACGAGGCCCGCGAGGGAGTTTCGAAGCGGCCTGACCGGGCCAACAAGGCCCGCCTCTCCAGCCCACACAAAAAAAAACCGCCGGTTTCCCGGCGGATCGTTTTCCCCTGTCACGGGGACTATTTCGTTCGCGCGCCTTCTGATCAGAGCGGCAGCAGCAGGCTCTCTCCGGTCATCTCCACGGGCTTTTCAATCCCGAGAATGGCCAGAATGGTCGGCGCCACATCGGCCAGGCGACCGTCGCGCACCCTGAAGTTTCCCGGCCCCAAATAAACGAAAGGCACGGGATTCAGGCTGTGGGAAGTCTTCACGTTGCCCTGCGCGTCCAGCATATCCTCGGCGTTGCCGTGGTCCGCCGTGACCAACAGAGTACCTCCCATCTTCACCACGCAGTCCATGACCCGCCCCAGACACTGATCCACGGCCTCGCAGGCCTTGATGGCGGCAGGGATGACCCCGGTGTGTCCGACCATGTCCAGGTTGGCGAAATTGCAGATCACCATGTCGTAGTTCCCCGACTCCAGCGCCTTAACAAGAGTGTCCGTGACCTTGTACACGCTCATCTCCGGCTTGAAATCGTAGGTGGGCACGTCCTTGGGTGAGGGCAGAAGTTCGCGGTCCTCTCCGGGAAAAGGCGTTTCCTGGCCGCCGTTGAAAAAGTAGGTCACGTGGGCGTATTTTTCCGTCTCGGCCGTGCGCAGCTGACGCATGCCCCGCTCGGACACGACCTGGCCCAGGATACGGTCCAGGCTGACCGGCGGAAAGAGCACGGGCAGGCCAAAATCCTTTTCGTAGCGGGTCATGGTCACGAAGCGCGACAGGGCGATCTTGCGCGGCCGCGCGAACCCGGTGAAGCCATCCTCGTTCAGGGCACGGGTCAGCTCACGCGCCCGGTCGGCCCTGAAGTTGAAGAAGAGCACGGCGTCGCCGTCTTCGATCAGGCCCGAAGGCCGCCCATCGCGCAGGATCACGCGGGGTTTCACAAACTCGTCGTTCTCTCCGGCCTCGTATCCGTCGCTGACCGCATCGACCGCGCTCGGGGCGGTCAGGCCCCGGCCATCGGTCATGGCCGCGTAAGCCAGCTCGACCCGATCCCAGCGCTGGTCCCGGTCCATGGCATAGTAGCGCCCCGAGACCGAAACGATGCGCCCCGCGCCAATGCGGGCCAGATCGGCTTCCAGGGCCTTTATGTAGCCCAGCCCGCTGCGCGGCGGCGTATCCCGGCCATCCAGAAACGCGTGCACGCAGATGTCCGCCACGCCCTGATCGCTCAAGGCCTGGATCAGCGCCACGAGATGATCCTGCATGCTGTGCACCCCGCCATCGGAGACCAGGCCCATGAGATGCACGCGCCCCGAGCCCCCCTTGGCCGCGCCCGCAAGCTCGGCCAGTACGGGGTTGGCGGCCAGGGAACCGTCCTCTATGGCCAGGTTGATGCGCATGATGTCCTGATAGACTATACGCCCCGCGCCAAGATTCAGGTGCCCGACCTCCGAGTTGCCCATCTGTCCGTCAGGCAGGCCGACGTCCCGGCCCATGCACTTAAGCTCTCCCTTGGGGTGGGCGGAGAGCAGCGCTTCCATGCGCGGTGTGCGGGCCTGGCTGACGGCGTTCCCCGGACCAGGGGCGGCCTTGCCCCAACCGTCCAGAATGAGGAGCACGCAGGGCTTTTTCATTTTCCTTCCCCGGCCGAGACGCTCGCGGGCAGCTCAAGAACCGTGGCCTGCGAGTAAAGCCCCTCGACGTTGTACATGGAGCGCATCTCGTCCTGAAAAACATGCACGATGACGTCGTTGCAATCGACCAGCACCCATTGGCCGCTCTGCATTCCCTCGACGCCGAAAAATTCCCATTTCCTTTCCGCGAGGCGCTGCATGACTTCGTCCGCCAGGGACTGGGCATGCTTGGCCGATCTGGCCGTGACAAAGATCATGGTCTCGGTCAGGGGGGAAAATCCCCGCACGTCAAGGGCTTTGATATTCGTTCCTTTCTTGTCCGAAAGCCAGGTCACGATCTGTTCAATCTTTTCTTCCATAAGGTTCGCTTACACTCCGTATGCTATTTTATCGCTCAAACTCATATTTTCTACGTCAATTCTCCATGCAGGGCAATGAGGCAAACCTTGACGAATGCGGCGGGTCAAGGCATAGATCTTCAATGCAGTATATTATCGATTCAGACCTTTTCCTGATATTTAGAAGCCCCTTCGGTGAGGGGGCCACGGTGTAGCGCACGCCGCGCGAATGATTCAAATTGCCGTGAACAGCCCCTTGTTCACGGCTTTTTTCATTTTTTTTACCTGGAGGATCAACCATGCTTTACGATGTTTCGAACGAAACCATGCCCCGGGAAGAACTGGAAGGCCTGCAGCTCAGGCGGCTCAAGGCCATGGTTGAAAAGGTCTACTACAACGTACCCTTCTACCAGGCCAGATTCAACGAGATGAACGTCCGGCCCGAGCAGATCCGCTCCCTGGACGACCTGAAGTACCTGCCCTTCACCGAGAAACAGGACCTGCGCAACAACTATCCCTTCGGCCTCTTCGCCGTGCCCCGCGACAATGTCGTGCGCGTGCACGCCTCCTCCGGCACCACGGGCAAGGCCACCGTGGTCGGCTACACCCAGCGCGACGTGAACACCTGGGCCGAGCTGATGGCCCGCTCCCTCATGTGCGCCGGGGCCAGCCGCCGCGACATCGTGCACAACGCATACGGCTACGGCCTCTTCACCGGAGGCCTCGGCATGCACTACGGCGTGGAGCGCCTGGGAGCGACCATCCTGCCCATATCCGGCGGCGGCACCAGGCGACAGGTCATGCTCATGCGCGACTTCGGCTCGACCATCCTGTGCAGCACCCCGTCCTACGCGCTCTTCCTGTACGAATCGATCCTCGCGGCGGGCATGAGCATCTCCGACCTGAAGCTGCACACGGGCATCTTCGGCGCCGAACCCTGGAGCGAAAAGATGCGCTCCGAGATCGAATCCAAGCTGCAGATAAAGGCCCTCGACATCTACGGCCTGTCCGAAATCATGGGCCCGGGGGTGGGCATGGAATGCTGCGACGCCCAGGACGGCCTGCACATCTGGGAAGACCATTTCCTCATCGAGATCATCGATCCCGATACGGGCGAGCAGCTGCCTCTGGGCGAATCCGGCGAACTGGTCATCACCACCATCACCAAGGAAGCACAGCCGCTGATCCGCTACCGCACCCGCGACATCACGCGCATCGAGGCCATCCCCTGCCGGTGCGGCCGCACCCACCGGCGCATCTCGCGCATCCAGGGCCGCAGCGACGACATGCTCATCATCCGCGGCGTGAACGTGTTCCCGCAGCAGATCGAGACCATCCTGCTCGAAACCCAGGGCGTGGCCCCGCATTACCAGCTCATCCTGACCCGTCAGGGCAGCCTGGACATGCTTGAGGTCAAGGTCGAGGTGGACGAAAAGCTCTTCTCGGACGAGATCAGGCATTTACAGCGTATCGAAGCCAAGATACAAAAAAATATCAAGGAATTCCTGGGCGTCACCGCCAAGGTGACCCTGTCCGAACCGCAGAGTATCGAACGCTCCGAAGGTAAGGCCAAACGCATCATCGACCTGCGCAACTCGTAATCAACAGGGCAGGCGCCACCGGGCGTCCCCCACCCCAGACCGGGAGGAACCATGAAAGTTGAACAGATTTCCGTTTTTCTGGAAAACAGAGCCGGCCGCCTGGCCGAAGTGACCAAGACCCTGGCCGAAAACCAGATCAATATCCGCGCCCTGTCCCTGGCCGACACCTCCGATTTCGGCATCCTGCGCCTCATCGTGACCGACAACGAAAAGGCCAAGGAAGTGCTCAAGGCCAAGGGCTTCACCGTGGGCCGCACCAATGTCGTGGCCGCCGAGGTGGGCGATCGTCCCGGCGGACTGCACACCATCCTGGAGATGCTCAACGCCGGAGGGGTGAACGTGGAGTACATGTACGCCTTCGTGACCCAGAGCGGCCGCAACGCCATCCTCATCTTCCGTTTCGACCGCACGGACCAGGCCATCGAGGTCTTGCAGAAGAACAACGTGCGCATCCTGTCCGGAGACGAACTCTACACCCTCTGATTCCAGACCGCGCCGCGCCCGAAAGGGGCAGGCCCTTCCTGCAGTCAAACCCGGCCCTCGTCTCGCGACGGGGGCTTTTTCGTCCAAAGGGAAAATCACGTGCGCACCCTCCTGCCCATGCCGACCGCCAGCCGACCGAACATCGCCGCGCCCCGTCCCGCGCCATCCAGCCCGGAAGACGCCCGGACCACGGAGCACGCGTGACGTCCGCCCGATCCCTGCGATTTCAGCGTGTCTATGTCGAGATCACCAACATCTGCAACCTGCGTTGCGACTTCTGCGCCGGAACGACACGCCCCCCAGCGAGCATGGCCCCCGAGTTCTTCAGTCGCGTCCTGGATCAGCTCGCGCCGCTCACGGATCAGATATGCCTGCACGTCATGGGCGAACCGCTCCTGCATCCGCACCTTGAGACCATCCTTGAACTGTGCGCGGCGGCAGGGATCGGGGTCAACCTGACCACCAACGCCGCCCTGCTCCACGGCAAGGCGGACATGCTGATGCGGGCGCGGGCCCTGCGACAGATCAATTTCTCCATGCAGTCCCTGCGCCGAGGCGAGGGCCTTGACCACGACACCCTGGAACGCATCCTTGAATTCAGCCTGCGCGCGGCGGATGCGCGGCCAGAGCTCTTCATCAACTTGCGACTCTGGACCCTGCAAAACCTCGGATCTCCCGAGCACAGCCAATTCAACGCGGCCATCCTGCAACGCATCGCAGCCGCCCTTGACCGCGAAATCCAGCCCCCTGCGCCGGGACGCAAGAGCTCACGGCTGCTGGGCCGCATCTATCTGCACACGGACACGGTCTTCGAATGGCCGGGCGACCTGACCACGCAGGAAAGATCGCGCGGGTTCTGCCACGCCCTGTCCACCCACTGCGCCATCCTGGTCGACGGCACGGTCTGCCCGTGCTGTCTCGACGCGGACGCAAGGCTCGCCCTGGGCAACATCCACGATGCCCAGCTTGCCGCCATCCTGGATTCGCCACGGGCCAGGGCCATGACCGCCGGTTTCGCGGCGGGCAGGCTCGTGGAAGAGGTCTGCCGCCACTGCACCTATTGCCGCAGGTTCAAAAGCAGGGCACAACGCTGAGTACGCCCCGCGCACAACCCGCGCCGAACACGCAGACCCATCCCGAGTGCCTCATGGATCATTACTCACGCTCCGCCCTCAACACCTTTGCCGGCCTGGTCCTGAACCGCAAACCATCTGCTCCCCTCGATGCCCCGGGCTGGGAAAAAAGCCTGACATCGAAGCGCGCCGTCTTTGTCGTGGTCCGTGGGGACGAGATCCTCTTCGACGGGACCCGCCTCGAACCGCTCCTGCTGGCCCCGCCCATGCTTGGCGCATGCGACCGGGCCCATCTGCAGGCCATGCTCCTGGGCGACGACGGCATCAGCAGCTATTTCGCCATCAACATCGAACGCCTCCCGGCCGGCACGGTCCAATGCCTGAGCAGCCTCGGGACCTTCGTCCCCCTGCGTCGGCACGCGGCCGTGCTGCCAAGGCAAATGGCCGCCCTACTCGGGTACGCCCGCGCCGTCGCGGGCTGGCACAGTCTGGCCCGCTACTGCGGCCTGTGCGGCCACCCCACCATGCCAAGGCCAGGCTCACCGGCCCAGACATGCACCAACCCGGAATGCGGCGCGGTGCATTTTCCCCGCGTCAATCCGGCCATGATCGTCCTGGTGCACCACAGGGACAGCCAGGGCGACAGGTGCCTGCTC
The DNA here is from genome assembly GCF_014873765.1 of Desulfomicrobium macestii. Classification (NCBI taxonomy): domain Bacteria; kingdom Pseudomonadati; phylum Thermodesulfobacteriota; class Desulfovibrionia; order Desulfovibrionales; family Desulfomicrobiaceae; genus Desulfomicrobium; species Desulfomicrobium macestii. The sequence continues at coordinate 96,905 of NZ_JADBGG010000010.1, forward strand.
GGCCGTCAGTCCCTCTGGCAACCACGGGTCTACTCGGCACTCTCCGGCTACGTGGAGCCAGGGGAAAGCGCCGAGGACGCGGTCCTGCGCGAGGTCATGGAGGAGACGGGAGTCACGGTGCGTGACATTCACTATTTTTCCTCCCAGCCCTGGCCGTTTTCCGGTTCGCTCATGCTCGGCTTTCATGCCCGCGCGACCAGCACCGAAATTCACCTCGACGATGCCGAACTCGAGGACGCCCGCTGGTTCGCACGTCACGAAATCCCCGCCCTGCTCGATTCCGGCGAGCTGGCCCTGCCATCGGCCGAAACCATCGCCCGGCATCTCTTCGACGCCTGGTATCTTGGCGGCGACATCGGCCGGGACTGAACCCTTTTGCCTTCCGGCAGGCAAACCGCGCGGCAGGCCGGATCGGGTCAGATCATTGCATCCGCCCGATGATTATGGTTAAAGATATGAAAGCAGACTGCCGGTTTTGAAATATCACCACGGGAGAAAACCATGGGTAAAAAATTGCTCCTGGCCGGAGGCGGCCACGCACATATGACCATCCTGGCCCACATGCGGGATCTGGTCCGGGAAGGACACGAAGTAACCGTCGTACAGCCGTCGGACTTTCATTATTATTCCGGCATGGGCCCAGGCATGCTCGGCACGACCTACACTCCGGACGAGATCCGCTTCGCCACCCGCCAGGTTGTCGAAAGCATGGGCGGAACCTTCGTGCGGGACAAGGTCACGCACATAGCCGCCGACGAGCGGCAGGTCACCCTGGCCTCCGGCAGCACCCTGGAATACGACGTGCTGTCATGCAACGCGGGCAGCTTCATTCCCTTTGACAATATCCACGGCGACACGTCGAACATCTTCACGGTCAAGCCCATCGAACGGCTGCAGGAAGCGCAGCGGGCCGTGATATCCCTCTGCGCGGCCAGGACACGGCCCCATGTGGCCGTGGTCGGCGGCGGTCCGGCCGCGCTCGAAATCGCGGGCAACGTGCGCAAGCTCGCCAAACTGCGCGGACGGCACGCGCCTCGAATCACCCTCTTTGCAGGACGCCAACTCCTGGGCCGCTTTCCGGAAAAGATCCAGACCATGGCCCGGGATTCCCTCACTCTTCAGGACATCACTATCAATGAAGACGGCTATGTGGACGAAATCCGCAACGGCGTCATCATCCAGAACGGAAAACATCATCACCCGGACATGGTCTTCGTGGCCACGGGCGTGCGCCCCTCACGGATTTTTGCCGACTCGGGACTGCCCACGGGAGTCACGGGAGGCCTGCTGGTCAACGAATGGCTGCAAAGCGTGCAGCATCCTGAAATTTTCGGCGGCGGCGACTGCATCGATTTCGAACCCAAGGCTCTGGACAAGGTCGGCGTCTATGCCGTGCGCGAAAACCCGGTCCTGCTGCGCAATGTCCGCGCCAGCCTGAACGGAACCAGGCTGCAGCGCTTCGATCCCGGCGGAAGCTACCTGCTCCTCTTCAACATGGGCGACGACACGGCCATTTTCAGCAAGGGACCGCTCATGTTCCGCAACTGGCTGGGATTTTTAATCAAAGACTATATAGATCGACGCTTCATGCGTCACTTCCAGGCTCTTGAACGCTGACGCCGAAACGACGGATCTGCTGCGGGTCACGGCCCTCGGCAAACGCTTCGGCGGCATGGAGGTCTTTCGGGACATAAGCTTCGGCGTGCCCCGGGGCAGCCTCGTCTCCCTGGTCGGGCCGTCCGGGGCGGGCAAGACGACCCTGCTGCACATCATCGCCGGGCTTGAGACCGCCGACAGCGGGACCGTCAGCCACTTCGGCGGCGAAGGGAAGAAGCCGCAGGCCATCCTCGTCTTTCAGGACTACGTGCTCTTCCCGAACATGACGGTCTTCCAGAACATCGCCTTTGGCCTGAAGGCCCGGAAGATGTCCAGGGACGCCATCCGGGACAAGGTCATGCCCATGCTCGGCTACTTCCACCTTGAGGACAGGCGGGATGCCTATCCGTCAGAGCTCTCGGGCGGACAGAAGCAGCGCGTGGCCATTGCCAGGGCCATGGTTCTTGAACCCTCACTGCTGCTTCTGGACGAGCCCTTCGCCAACCTCGACCGCAACCTGAAGATGGAGACGGCCCTCTTCATCCGCTCCACCCAGCGCAGCTTCGGCATCACCACGATCTGCGTGACCCACGACCTGCAGGAAGCGCTGGCCATGTCCGACCGCATCGGGGTCATGCTCGGGGGCAGCCTGCGTCAATACGCGCCGCCGCTGGACGTCTACCGGCGGCCCGTGGACATGGAAACGGCGCGCTTTCTGGGGCCGGTCAACACCATCACCGCCCCCCTGGCCCGTCTTCTGGGCCTTGAGACCTGCCGACTGCGGCCCGAAGCCCTGCGCCTGGAGCCGGACCCGGACGGCCCCGCCGTCATAACAGCCACGCATTTCGCGGGGCACTACCTGTGCTACACTCTGCGCGTCCTGGACCAGGACCTCGTGGTCTACGCCCTGGAACCCATGGGGCAGCCAGGGGACAGGATGCACATCCGCGTTTCAAACCAGTATCCGCCCATCTTCAGCGGCTCTCTTCCGGAGGATTCATGCGCATAAAACTACTTTTCATCATGCTCCTTGCGGCCCTGACCGCCGGATGCTCCGACGCCCCGGAACAGACCTCCGTGCTGCAGCAGGACATCGCGAGCCTGGAAAAGACCGTGCGTGGCACCGAGGTGCGCTGGCACATGTGGGGAGGCAGCGCCCAGATCAATCAATGGGTCGACACTTTCGTGACCTCCGAGATGAAACGCCTTTACGACGTGAACGTGGTCCGGGTGCCCATGGACGCGCCGGTCTTCGTCAACAAGCTGTTGACCGAGAAGGCCGCGGGCAAGACCACCGGGACCATGGACCTCCTGTGGATCAACGGCGAGAATTTCAAGAATTCCATGCAGGCCGGGGTGCTCTTCGGACCCTTCACGGACAGGCTGCCGAACTTTTCGGCCTGGTACGACCCGCAAAAATCGGCCCATGATTTCGGCTACCCCGTGAACGGCTTCGAGGCACCCTACGGCCGTGCCCAGTTCGTCTTCGAGTACGACACGGCCCGCACGCCGACGCCTCCGGCCAACCTGGCCGAGCTTGCGGACTGGATAAGGGCCAACCCGGGGCGCTTCACCTACCCGCAGCCCCCGGATTTCACGGGATCGGCCTTCCTGCGCCAGGTCTTCTACGCCACAACCGGCGGCCACGAGCAGTACATGAACGGCTTCAACGCCGAGCTCTACGCCAAGAACGCCCCCAGGACCTTTGACTGGCTTGGCGAACTCAAACCCCACCTGTGGCAGCAGGGGCGGACCTATCCCAAGGACGCCGCCGCGCTGGACACCCTGTTCGCGCGGGGCGAAATAGACATGGCCATGTCCTACCACCCGGCCCACGCGCAGATGAAAATTCTGGAAAAGACCTACCCCGATACGGTGCGGACCTTTGTCCTGGCCGAGGGGGCCATCTTCAACACCCACTTCACGGCCATCCCCTTCAATGCCCCGAACAAGGCGGGCGCCATGGTCCTGGCCAATTTCCTGATGAGTCCCGAGGCCCAGCTCTCCAAGTTCAGGCCCGAAAACTGGGGCGACCTGCCCGCTCTCGAGGTTACAAAACTCGAAGAGACGCAGCGCAAGGCCTTTGACGAGGTCGATCTGGGCGCGGCCACCCTCGGGATGGACGTCCTCTCCGCGGCAGCCGTGCCGGAGATCAGCCCCGAATATCTGGAACTTCTTGAAAGGGACTGGGACACGTTCATTCTCGGGCACTAGAATGCATCGCCGGACACTCCGGGGCCTTGCGCCCCTGCTGCTTCCATACTGCGCCCTCTTCTGCGCGGGCATGGCCCTGACCCTGGCCCAGAGCCTGGGCCTCTTCCTGCCGCTGGGCACAGGGGAGGCGACCCTTGACCACTACCGGACCCTGCTCCAGGATCCGGCGATGGCCCAATCACTTGGCCTGTCCCTGTTCGTGGCCCTCGTCTCGGCGGCAGGCTCGGTGCTGGGCGGCACCGTCCTGGCTCTGGCCCTGTGGCGCATGCCGCCCGGACTGCGCCGGGTGGGCGTCGTCTCCAAGGTGGGGCTCATCCTGCCTCACGTGGCGGTGGCGTTTCTGGTCCTTCTCTTCCTCGGCAGGACGGGCCTTGTATCTTCCGCCCTCTTTCAGACGGGGCTCATCGCCTCCCCGGAGGAATTCCCGAACATCCTGCACACGGGCAGCGGGCTGGGCATGATCATGGCATTTCTCATCAAGGGCGTGCCGTTTGCCCTGCTGCTGATCGGCGCCGTGCTCTTCGGCTTCGACGTCAGGCTGGTCCAGACGGCGCGCATGCTCGGGGCCGGGCCGTGGCGCACCTTTTGGTCCGTGACCCTGCCCCGGCTCCTGCCCGCGATGCACAGCGCCTTCATCATCCTCTTTCTGTACGCCTTCGGTTCTTTTGACATCCCCTTCGTGCTTGGCGAATCGCACCCCGGCATGCTCTCCATCCGGGTCTACGACATTTTTTTCCAGCGCGACCTTGACCAGCGCCCCCTGGCCATGGCCATCCTGACGCTCATGTTCCTCTTCGCCGGTCTTTTCGCCATGCTCTACAACCGCTTCGCGGCCTATCTCGACGGATGGAGGCGCAAGCTGTGAGACACGCCCCGACCATCATCGCCCTGGCCCTCATGTTCCTGCTGCCGGTCGTCGTGCTGATTTTGCAGGCCGGGGCTCCGGGCTGGCGCTTTCCGGAACTTTGGCCGGAGCTTTCCCTCGACGGACTGCGCTTCCTCGCGGCCCGTCCGGGCCCCTTCCTGACCGCCCTGGCTGGCTCGCTCGGATATTCACTGGCGACGGTGGCCCTGACTCTGGCCATGACCATCCTCCCGGCGCAGGTACTGGCCTTTGGATCCTTTGCCGGAAAGAACCTGCTCGAAGGCCTGCTCCTGCTTCCGGCCCTGGTTCCGGCCATGACCTTCTCCATGGGCCTGCACTTCATCTTCATCAAGATCGGCCTGGCCGACACCATACCCGGCGTGATCCTGGTCCTGTCCATGATCAGCTATCCGTACATGCTGCGCGCCCTGACCACGGGCTATTCGCTCATGGGCCGCGAGTACGGAATCTGCGCACGCAATCTGGGAGCATCGAAGTGGACCGTCTTTCTGGAGGTTGAAATGCCACTGCTGCTTCCGGCCATGGCCGCTGGCGGAAGCGTGGTCTTTCTGGTGGCTTTTTCCGAATATTTTCTGGTCTTTCTGATCGGAGGCGGCAGCGTCGCGTCCTTCACCGGCTATCTCTTCCCGCTCATCACCTCCTCCAACCGGGGCCTCGGAGCCCTGGTGACCCTGGCCTTTCTGGCAGTGCCCATCGCGCTCTTCATCGTACTGGAACTGGTGCTGTACAGATATTACCGCAAACGGCGAATGCGATAGGAGTTTGCGCACGCGCGACTATACTTCATTTTCAAATTGAATTATAGTTGCAGTATGAAACGACTTCCGCTCATCACACACAGCCTCTTTGCCGAACTTGTCGACCAGTGCAGGTCGGAACCCCGAAGCCCCGAACTATGGCCGTTGAGTGGCAGCATCGTCACGGTGCCGGTCGGTGATCAGGAGCACTGGTATTTCCAGAAAAGCAGACGAACCACCTCCGGAAAATACCAGCAGCGCGAATATATCGGGCCTGTCGAGGATCAGGGTCTCGCCGCCAAGGTGGCTGCGTTCGAGGCGGCCAAGGCGGGATACAACGGACGCATGGAGATAATCAGCACGCTCAAATCGTCAGGAGTTGCCGCGCCAACGGGCAAGCTGGCCAATCTTCTGCTTAGATTGCATGAGGCAGGCGTACTTGAGCGGGCACTCGTAGTAGGGACCATCGCTTTCCAGGCATACGGCGCGATGCTCGGGGCAAAATTCGGTCAATCCGCATTTCACACCCTGGACCTCGACATGACCCAGGCCGAGACAATCTCCCTTGCGGTGGGAAAAAATGTCAACGTCCCGTTGCTGGAAGTGCTTACGGGGCTGGATGAAACATTCCGCGAAGTGCCCGGCATGGACCCGCGAACCCCGCCGGTATCCTACATCAATCAAGACAAAATCCGCCTGGACGTGCTCATGCCCTTCACCGATCCGGACAGGGGACCCATTCACTCCTTGAAACTCGGGAGTCATGGACAGCCGCAAAGACTGCTCGACTACCTCGTTGCGGATCCGGTTGAAACGATCCTGCTCGTCGGCGGCGGCGCGCCCACTCAGGTCCCGTCCCCCGCACGCTTCGCACTGCACAAGATAATCGTCTCGCAACGACGGAATTCGATCGAAACAGCCAAAAAGCGCAAGGATCTGCTCCAGGCGCAACAGCTCATCGAACTGCTCATGGAAGATGATCCGGACTCACTGCGCAACGCCTGCAAAGATCTCAAGGGCCGAGGGCCGAAATGGAACGCGTATTTCAAGGATGGGGTCGGGGCTTTGGGCAGTGTGGGGATAAAAGAAAGTCTCGCGGAAATCTGTGATGAAGTCTGATCAAGGAGCCGACTCGAAATCGGAAAAAACTCGGAATGATCCAGATGCGCGCCCGGCAAAACCTTTCGGGCCCTCTGCCACCAAAAGAACCTGGGGCAGCATTTGATCGCCATAAAAAAACAGGGACTTCCGCGTAAAGCTGAAATCCCCCTGTTCCCTTCGGACGCTTGGGCCTGCCTAGAGATCGCGGCTTTTTTGTCCCAACGGTCCGGGCAGAAGATTATTTTTTGATGCCGGTCGGGCAGACGTCATCCTTGAGGCAATAGCTTTCCACGAATCGTCCGACCTGAACGCCCATGTGCACGCATTTTCTTCCGGCCAGACAGTCCTCGACATCCTTCTTGTCCAGATGGGTTTCCAGGGAGTGGTCCCCGTGCGTGAATTCGACCACCCAGGCTTCGGTCTTTTCCTCGTAATAACACGATGTCTGAACGCCGTTCTTCTCTATTTCCGGGAACATTTCCCCGATCCTCGCCAAGAGTTCGCTCGCTTTCACCTGCATTGAATGCCTCCTTGATTGCACGGTCCGATCACTCGAAATTTCCATTGTGAACCTGTCAGACTTTGAACGAAAAAACAATCCTGAACCAAATATGCGAAGCAGACAGGAGTCCTGCCGGACAGCGTCCCGGGCCTGCATGACTTCTGAAATGTGATGGAGCCCGCTTGCGAAAAATCATATCCATCGAGAAGAAGACGTATACGTCTTCACGATGTGCGAATCAGCCGTTTTCAGGAGGGGAAAGCAGACCGGGGCCGCTTCGACGCCCCCGTCCAGCCCTTCTCAATGCCCGGTCCGGTCCAGCACGCAGATCGTCTTGTCTTCCGGATCGAAGACCTCGTCCAGAATGGCGTCCACATGCTCACGTCGGCGGCTGAAAATCTTGGCGCAGGATTCCTCAAGCGCCGCTCGGGCCTTGGAGTCCAGCGGCAGATCCGGGAAGGCGGGCAAATCGTAATCCTCGAAGACCAGGGGCGCGTAGGCCAGGTCCCGGTCCAGGGTCCAGGTCTGTCCACCGCCGCCGGTCACGGACTCCTTGAGCACCTGGGCCTGATCCATGCGCTTGGCAAAGGCCAGGGATTCGGAAGGGCGGTTGGATTCGTTGACGGTCTTGACGCGGGTGTTGATCTCTTCGCCGAGCCTACGCAGCTGGTCATGATTGACGGTGATCATCACCCGGCCGGGATGCAGCGGGTCGGAGTAGGGGGTTCCGTGCATGTAGGATTCGATCATGCGCGCCAACGGTTCGTAGATCTCCCATACGGTCTTGGCGAAAAGCCCCTTGCGGGTGAAACTGCGCGGCCTGCGGAATTGCAGGCTGCAAACCTTGTGCGTGTACAGAGCCGGATCGTCGAGGGTCACGCCCAGCGAATCAAAAAAAAGACGGGAGTCGGCTTCGGCCCCGAGCAGGCAGTTGAGACCCGCGAACCAGGACCGGATGTTTTCAACCTGGGGCTTGAGCTTGGCGACCTGCGCTTCAAAAAAAGCGATCTCTTCCTCAAGGGCCGTGCGCGCCCCGAAAAACGTGTCGGCCGCCTCGCGCAGCCCCTCTTCCACCAACGCGTTACCCCATTCATCCAGAAGTCCCATGCGCCCCCCGTTCAGTGCTGATTCATGACGACTCTACGCACCCCAATCAGTCCTGACAAGCGCGCTTCCGATCTTTGATTGACAGGCTCAAGGGCTGGCTATAGTACTTTGTGAAATTTTTTACAGGAGGTTTACGCCTTGAATATTCTGATTTTCGGACCCAATGGCAGTGGCAAGGGAACCCAGGGCTCCCTGGCGAAGAAGAAGTACGATCTGGACCACATCGAGTCCGGCGCGATTTTCCGCAAGCACATCGGCGGCGGCACTGAGCTTGGCCTGAAGGCCAAGGCTTACATCGATCGCGGCGAGCTCGTTCCCGACGACATCACCATCCCCATGGTCCTCGACGTACTCAAGAACGCGAGCCCCAACGGCTGGCTGCTGGACGGCTTTCCCCGCTCCATCGTGCAGGCCCAGAAGCTGTGGGAAGCACTGCAGGCCGACGGCGTAAAGCTGGACTTCGTCATTGAAATCCTCCTGCCCCGCGAAGTGGCCAAGAACCGCATCATGGGCCGCCGCCTCTGCAAGAACGACAACAACCATCCCAACAACATCTTCATCGACGCCATCAAGCCCGACGGCGACAAGTGTCGCGTCTGCGGCGGCGAGCTCACCGCCCGTGCCGACGACCAGGATGAAGACGCCATCGACAAGCGTCACAACATCTACTACGACACCACCACCGGCACCTTGGCCGCTTCCTATTATTACAAGAACCTGTCCAAGGAATTCGGCTTCAAATACATTGAACTCGACGGCGAAGGTTCCATCGACGACATCCGCGCCACCCTCATGGCTCAGCTGTAAGCCAGGCGTTCATCTCAAGATGAGGAAAGGCGGGGGAAGCCCCGCCTTTTTTATTTATCATGACACTTCAGATCGGCAGAATCGACTATCTCAACATCTGGCACGTTTTCCACCTTCTGGCCAAGACCTGCCCCGAAGGTCCGGATTTTCACTATGTGCCCGATCACCCCAGCGAGCTGAACCGGGCTTTGGCCAAGGGCGAACTGGACATCTCGCCGTCCTCTTCTTTCGAGTACCTTCTCCACGCCGAAAATTACGTTCTCCTTCCCGGAGCCTCGATCTGCGCCCGGAAGGAAGTCCAGAGCGTCCTCTTTCTCTCTCCGGTTCCCCTGGAAGAGCTGCCAGGGTGGCTTGCCCACAACCCGGGTCCGGTCTGCCTGACCGGGGCATCGGCCACATCCACCGCCCTTCTTAAGGTTCTGTGGTCCCAGAAATGGAAGCTGCCCGAGCCGCATTGGATGACCGTCGAACCCGGACACGGCCTGTCCACCGGACGCCCCTTCCTGGAAATCGGCAACCTCGCCCTGCGCCATTTCGTAGATCCGCCCGCAGGCTACCATGTCGTCGACCTGGCCACCGAGTGGGCGAACTGGACCGGACTGCCTTTTGTTTTCGCGGTCTGGATCGTGCGCCGGGCGCTCTCCGCTGCCGCCCGCGAACAGCTGGCCCGCCTGCGCTTGCAGATCAACGCCATCACCGCCGATCTAGACAGCCATTTCGAAACCCTGTCCCGCCTGCCCGAGCTTCCGGCCTGGCTGACCAGTCCGGACCTGTTTCGCTACTGGCGCGCCATGAGTTACGGGCTGGGGCCTGACGAACAGGCCTCCCTGGCCCTCTTCGGCGAGCGCTGCACGAAGCAGGGGCTGCTGCCCGGCATGCCGGGGCTGCGCTGGTTCGACGCCTGAAGCCATCCGCGACAGTCCCTTTGGACTCACGAATCAAGGACTCAGCGGCCCTTCCCCGACCTCAAGTTTTCATGTACTCCATCCGATAAGATTGATCAGGCGTCATGTTCCGACACCAAAGGGAGGAGTTATGGACATTGAAGGAACCCTTGGGGGCATCTCCCAGGGCTACGCAAAGCAGACCTTCGGAGCCGCCGTGGTCGGGAAAACCCTCGACTACATGAACGGCGCAGGTGCCTCGAATGCTCAGCCCTTTGACAGGGAAACATTCGGGGCGGCCGTGGTGACCAAAACGCTCGATACCATGAACGCGAACACGAACCGTCATCAAAACAGAACCCAGAACTCATACTCGTTTCAAAAGGATGTGCTCATGCCCACCTATACGGGCCGGGGCACCATTCTCGACGATCTGGGATGAGAAACGGAACATGACGCTCATTGCGGGAAAGTCCCGCAATCTGGCCCCGGGTGCGTGCAGTCGGGGCCTTTTGCATTTCTTGGCGCGCGCAAATTCAAGTTTTTCGCCGATCGTCCGATACGTCATACAGGGCATGGACGCCCCTTTTGACGCAATACCCGTGGCCATGGACGGCCGAGGAGGCGAAGATGAGTTTGCGCGTGGACAAACCCCAGGCTCAGGGGAGATGGAGAGAAGGCCAGCTTTCCTGGGACATGGGACATCAGAAAAAGAGACAGCAGAAGAACCAGTCCCCTGACGGCGAAACGTCCAGCAAGGATGCGGAAAGCGGATCGCTGTACAATTCCAAGGGAGACCTCATCCCTCTTTCCTCTTCCCTGAAAACAGGCACCTGATCACAGGGCGCGGTCCGCCGCGTCCTCAAGACGAAGCAAGGCCAGCAGGTCCTCGTGGACTAGGCCGTTGGTGGCCACGATCATGTGGCCGCCAAGGCCGTACTCTCCGTCCAGACCGCCTACCCTCCCCCCGGCTTCCTCCACCAGCAGCCATCCGGCGGCTGTGTCCCAGGGCTTGAGGCCGGTCTCGTAATATCCCTCGAACCGTCCGCAGGCCGTGTAGGCCAGGTCCACGGCCGCCGAACCCAGGCGCCGGATGCCCTGGGAAGCGAGCAGCACCCTTTGCAGCCGCAGGCAGATCTCATCGACCTCCGTATAAAAGGAATAAGGGAATCCCGTGGCGATGAGGGAATTCTGCATGCTTGCCTCGCGGCTGACGCCGATGCGGGTCCCGTTCAGAAAGGCGCCCTGGCCGCGCACCGCCCAGAAAAGCTCTTCGAGCATCGGCACGTAGACCGCGCCCATCTCCACCCGTCCCTCCTTCCACAGGGCCACGGACACGGCGACAATGGGCAGGCCGTGAGCGTAGTTGGTGGTGCCGTCCACGGGATCGACGATCCAGGTCAGCGCGCCGGGATCAAGGGACATGTGCGATTCCTCGGCCAGGACCGTGGAGCCGGGAAGCAGCGCCGGCAAACCCTCAAGCAACAACTTCTCCACCGCCAGATCGGTCTGGGTGACCAGATCGATGCGGCCCTTGAAGGTGATCTCCTTGGCGTCGTTCCATTGTGCGCGCACCACCCCGCCCGCCTGCCGCACGCAGGCCAAAAAACCGTCCACCAACTGTTTATCCATGATTTCCCTCCGTTTACTGAATTCTGCTTGCGCTTCGTCTTCAGTCCGGTAAATATGCAACTTGAAAAAGCAACTTGTGTTTCCTGCCTTCGCCCCGCCGCCACCTTGTTCCCGCTCCGGGGTGCGACAGACCTGAAAAAAACACAAGCCCCAAGCCTCCGCCTCCTCCTCAGGATCATTGAGGAATCGCCGAGGCGACCGGGAGCCGCTGCACCCGTCGCGGCCAACAGTCAGCCCAAGGATCGGACTTATGCTTATCGGAATCGATGTCGGAGGAACCCACACGGACGGCGTCTGCATCCGGGACGGCCGGGTGGAAGCCATGGCCAAGGTCCCCACGGATCACGACAACCTGCTCGCGACCATCACCGAGGCGTTGTGCGCCATCCTGAAGGATTGCAAGGGCGCGGAAATCCGCACCATCAACCTGAGCACCACTCTTTCCACCAACTCCATCGTCACAGGCCACACCGAAAAAGTGGGCATGTTCGTCATTCCCGGACCGGGAATCGACGCGGGAGCATACGCGCTGGGCACCCAGTACCATATCCTGTCAGGATGCGTCGACCATCGCGGAGCCATCTCCGCCAAGGCCCGGGTGGACCAGATCAAGCCCATGGCCGCTCGCTGCCGCGAAGAGGGCATCCGCGTCTACGGAGTGGTGGGCAAGTTCTGCACGCGCAATCCCGAACAGGAAACGGCCATGGCCGAGGCCCTCGCCCCGCAAGCCGATTTCGTGACCCAGGGCCACCGCGTATCCGAATCCCTCAATTTCGGGCGGCGCATCAGCACCGTCTATTACAACTCGGCCGTCTGGCGCACCTTCAACGCCTTTGCCGATGCCCTTGAGCAGAGCCTCAAAGACCTGGACATCCAGGCCGACATCAACATCGTGAAAGCCGACGGCGGGACCATGCCCCTGAAGCTGGCCCGGGAGATCCCGGTGCAGTCCATCTTCTCCGGGCCTGCCGCCTCGGTCATGGGCATCCTCAGCACCTCGCCGGTGCAGGAGGACGCGCTGATCCTCGACATCGGCGGCACCACCACGGACATGGCCGTGCTCCTGGACGGCGTCCCGCTCCTGGAGCGCGACGGCATCTCCATCGGCGAACACCCCACCCTGGTGCGGGCGCTAAAAGTCGAATCCATCGGCATCGGCGGCGACTCGTTCATCAGCTCCCGCGACGGCCAACTGCGGGTCGGACCGGATCGCCACGGCCCGTGCATGGCTGCCGGCGGACCCGCCCCGGCGCTCATGGACGCCATGAACGTCCTCGGACACGCCTCTTTCGGCGACCGGGAGCGCTCGGCCAAGGGCATCAAGGAAGTGGCCATGACCCAGGGCCTGTCCGCCCGTGAATGCGCCGAACAGGCCGTCAGCCTGGCCATGGACATCCTCAAGAAAAAGGTTGCGGCTTTCCTGGCGGCCATCAATGCCCGCCCGGTCTACACCATCCAGGAAATTCTGGAGGACCGGATCGTGCGTCCCAAGAGCATCCTGGTCATCGGCGGTCCGGCCGTGGCCATGGTCCCGCTCCTGGAAGAAGCCTTCGGCCTGCCCGTGGTGGCCCCGCAGCACGCGGAAGTGGCCAACGCCATCGGCGCATGCCTGACCCGGCCGACCCAGTCCCTGGTCCTGACCGTGGACACCTCGCGCGGCAGCTTCACCGTGCCAGGCCTTGGCATCCACAAGACCGTCAAGCGCACCTACACCCTTGAAGAGGCCGTGCACGACGCCACCACCATGTTGCGGGCCGAGCTGGACCGTCAGGGCATTCCCGCAGAAGAAGGCGACATCCAGGTCATCCAGGCCGATGCCTTCAACATGGTCGAGGGGCACTACACCATCGGCCGCAACGTCCGTGTCCGCTGTCAGATGCGACCCGGCGTCACCACCATCCTGGCATCCTGAACGGAGGGACCATGCTCACCGCACAATCAAGCCTCGGCATCATTTTCTTCCCGGCCTTCGACTGGGCCATCTCCCCCACCCATCCCGAGCGGGAGGAGCGACTGCTCTACACCCAGGACCAGTTCCGGGAAGAGGGCATCTTCGACATCGAGGGCATCCGCGAATACCGCCCCCTCGTGGCCGAGGAAAAAGACATCATGCGCGCCCATTTCTGCTTTCCCAGCGTGAAGTCCGTCTGCACGGATTCGCATTTCATCTCGGCCGGCGGAGTCATCCGCGCGGCCCAGCTGGTCATGCAAAAGGAACGGCAACGCGCCTTCGCGGTGGTCCGGCCTCCCGGGCACCACGCCATGCGCACGGTCCACGGCAGCCGCGGCTTCTGCAACATCAACATCGAAGCGGTCATGATCGAATGGATCCGTGAGAACTACGGCAACCTGCGCGTGGCCATCATCGACACGGACTGCCACCACGGCGACGGCACCCAGGACATCTACTGGCATGACCCGGACGTGCTCTTCATCTCGCTGCATCAGGACGGCCGCACCATCTATCCCGGCACGGGCTTCCCCTCGGAATCCGGCGGCCCCAAGGCCCTGGGCCGGACCATCAACGTGCCCATGCCCCCGCGCACCTCGGATGAAGGCTATCTCATGACCGTGGAGAGGATCGTCATGCCCATCCTCGATCACTTCAAACCCGACCTGATCATCAACTCCGCCGGGCAGGACAACCACTTCTCCGACCCCATCACCAACATGAACTTCACGGCCCAAGGCTACGCCAAGCTCACCCAGATGCTCAAACCAGACATCGCGGTGCTCGAAGGCGGATACGCCATCAAGGGCGCGCTGCCCTACGTCAACCTGGGCATCAGTCTGGCGCTGGCCGGAGTGGATTTCTCCGCCGTGCAGGAACCCGATCTGGACCGGGAGAAGATTCGCGAACAAAAATCCACCATCGACTATCTCGAAGCCCTGTGCGACCAGCTGCCGGAAGTCTACTTCAACCCCAGGCCCTCGGAGGCCGTGCGCGAGGGCGGATATTTCACGCGCCGCCGCTCCATCTACTACGACACGGACGACATCACCGAGACCCAGGTCGAGCGTCTCAAGGACTGTCCGCACTGCCCGGGACTTCTCATCGTCGAGAGCGAAACCGCCAAAACGCCCAAATCCCTGGGACTGCACGTGCCGGTTCAGGGCTGCGACATGTGCAGCCAGGAAGCCGAGGAGCGTTTCGCCAAATCCCGCGAGGCAGGCTTCGCCCACGCCCAGCTCTCCGACCGCGTGACCAAAAGATACGAATACGCCAAGTAAAAGACGCCGGGCAGAGGGCTCCCCTCTGCCCGGCCCCCCTTCCAAACGACGCCGATCATGCCCTGAATCCATCCCCCTGCCTTCTGATTTCATTTACTTTCAAACAGCCAACATAAGGATGGATTCCCGCCTTCGCGGGAATGACTATTTTTTGCTGCGACAGATTGAATCCTGGACGGCGACATCAAGAACAGACAGGCAACAGCAGGATGGATTCCCGCCTTCGCGGGAATGACTATTTTTTGCTGCGATAGATTGAATCCTGGA
>NZ_JADBGG010000010.1:111960-112162 GCF_014873765.1 Desulfomicrobium macestii
CCTGGACGGCGACGTCAAGAACAGACAGGCAACAGCAGGATGGATTCCCGCCTTCGCGGGAATGACTATTTTTTGCTGCGATAGATTGAATCCTGGACGGCGACGTCAAGAACAGACAGGCAACAGCAGGATGGATTCCCGCCTTCGCGGGAATGACTACTTTTTGTTGCGACAGATTGAATCCTGGACGGTGACATCAATA
>NZ_JADBGG010000010.1:112258-121225 GCF_014873765.1 Desulfomicrobium macestii
TGGACGGTGACATCAAAACAGACAGGCAACAGCAGGATGGATTCCCGCCTTCGCGGGAATGACTACTTTTTGTTGCGACAGATTGAATCCTGGACGGCGACGTCAAGAACGCTCATTGACTCACCAATTCAACTACTTGAAATAAAATAAGAAATCATTGCCTTCACAACGCAACGACGGAGCCTCGAACGTCCGGCAGCGTTGCGGGGTGTTTTGGGCAAGGGCTGGCGACTGTCTGACCGATCCAGGCATCGTTTGTTCAGCCGTCGCGTGTCGTCCGGAGCGCGATCCACTGTTCAGAGGGGCGACGGCTGAACTCTACGAGGCCGGAGAGGGAGTTTCGGCGGCCCTTGCCCAAAACACCCCGCAACGCTCACTCACCACCCGACATAGCCAACACCTCAACCCGCTTCATCTTCGCAACCCGCTTCATCATCGCAAATCACCTCATCATCGCAAATCACCTCATCCTCATCCTCACCTTTACAACCCCGCCCGATCCACATAATGCTACCCATCACAAGCTGGGGGAGCCCGATGGGCTGAGAGGGGACAAGTTCCCGACCCTTACGACCTGACGCAGATCATGCTGCCGTAGGGAAGCTGGTTCCGGAAAACACCCATTCATCGAACCGCGCCCCACCCGGCGCGGTTTTCTTTTTGCGCTCCGCCCGGCCTGCAACAAAAACGCGGAGGCACCCATGCACATCATCGTCAACGGACGCACCCAGGACATAAAAACCGGCCAGACCCTGCACGGTCTGATCCTGTCCATGAATCTCGATCCTGCCGTGGTCGTGGCCGAACTGAACCAGAGCATCGTGCCCGGCGACAAATTCGCCGCCACCAGCCTTTGCGACGGCGACCGGCTCGAACTGCTGAGCTTTGTCGGCGGCGGCTGATCCTGCCCCGGCAATGACGACCAGACACCTTTCCCACACCGCAAACAGCGAGAATCACCATGGAACATACCGATATTTTTGAAATCGGCGGCAAGCGCCTGAGCAGCCGCCTGTTCACCGGCACGGGCAAGTACGGCAACGACGAACTCATCGCGCCCGTGTGCGAAGCCTCCGGCTCCGAGGTCATCACCGTGGCCCTGCGCCGCGTGGACCTGGACGGCAAGACGGACAACGTCATGAAGCACATCCCCACCCACATGACCCTGCTGCCCAACACCTCCGGGGCGCGCAACGCCGACGAGGCCGTGCGCATCGCCCGTCTGGCCCGGGCCATGGGCTGCGGGGACTGGATCAAGATCGAGGTCATTTCCGACAACCGCTACCTGCTGCCCGACGGATACGAGACCGCCAAGGCCACGGAAACTCTGGCCAGGGAAGGCTTCGTGGTCCTGCCGTACATGAATCCCGATCTCTACGTGGCCCGCTCCCTGGCCGATGCCGGGGCGGCGGCGATCATGCCGCTGGGGGCGCCCATCGGCACCAACCGGGGCCTTCGGACCGAAGAGATGATCCGCATCCTCATCGAGGAGATGGAGCTACCCATCATCGTCGACGCGGGCATCGGCGCTCCCAGCCAAGCCTGCCGGGCCATGGAGATGGGAGCGGCGGCCTGTCTGGTCAACACGGCCATCGCCACGGCCGCTGATCCCGTGCTCATGGGCCGGGCCTTCGGACGGGCGGTGACGGCCGGACGCGAAGCCTGGCTGGCCGGGCCCGGGGCGGTCGCCACCCTGGCACAGGCTTCCTCGCCCCTGACCGGATTCCTGGACCGGACGGAAGGCGCGTCATGAGTTTTCTCCCCGAAGCCCTGCGTCTGGGCCAGACTCCCCTGCATCTCGAAACCGTGAGCGGAGATGACGTGCGCCGTGCCGTGGACCTCCCGCGCGTCGATGCATCCGCATTCGCGGCCCTGCTCTCCCCGGCCGCGGACGAGCACCTGGAGAGCATGGCCGCCCGCGCCCACGCGCTGACCCTGAGCCATTTCGGCCGCACGGTGAGTCTGTTCACCCCGCTTTACGTCTCCAACCATTGCGCCAACCACTGCCGCTATTGCGGGTTCGCGGCCCCAAACAGCATTCCGCGCAGCCAGCTCAGCCTGGACGAGGTCCGGGCCGAGGGCGAGGCCATCGCCGCCACGGGGTTAAGGCACCTGCTTCTCTTGACCGGAGAGGCCCCGCGCAAGGCGGGCGTTGCGTATCTGGAAGCCTGCGTGCAGGTGCTGCGCCCCCTGTTTCCCTCCATATCCGTGGAGGTCTACCCCATGGAAACGGCGGATTACGCGCGCCTGACCCGGGCGGGCGTGGACGGGCTGACGGTTTTCCAGGAAACCTATGACCCGGTCCTCTACGCCGAGCTGCACCCGGCCGGACCCAAGCGGGACTACGCGTTTCGGCTGAACACTCCGCAGCGTGGAGCCGAGGCGGGCATGCGCGTGGTCAACATCGGGGCGCTCCTGGGTCTGACCGACTGGCGGCAGGAAATTTACGCCGTCGGCCTGCATGCGGCCTGGCTGCAAAAGCGCTATCCCGGCGTGGACATCGCCGTGTCCCTGCCGCGCATGCGCCCCCATGCAGGAGCGTTTCAACCGGCGTGCATCGTTTCCGACCGGGAGCTGGTGCAGGCCATGACCGCCCTGCGCATCTTCCTGCCGCGCCTGTCCATCACCATCTCCACCCGCGAGGCTCCGAGCTTCCGCGACAACATTCTGCCGCTGGGCGTGACACGAATGTCGGCAGGGGTCAGCACCGCCGTGGGCGGACACGCCAAACCCGCAAAGACCGGTCAGTTCGAGATCTCCGACCCGCGCAGCGTGGCCGAGATCGAGGCCATGCTGCGTTCACGCGGATATCAGGCCGTATTCAAGGACTGGGAACCCATCGAGGCCAGCGCGTGAACACCTTTGAACACGGCCTGAAGCGTTATCTGGACGAGGGCTTCCTTTCCTTCCTGCGTTCCGTGCGGATCGGGATCATCGGCGCCGGGGGCCTTGGCTCCAACTGCGCCGTACACCTCGTGCGCAGCGGATTCACGGACCTTGTCCTGGCCGATGCGGACGAGGTGGAGCCTTCCAACCTCAATCGCCAGCATTTCTCGCTGGCCCAGGTCGGCCGCCCCAAGGTCGAGGCCCTGCGCGACAACCTCATGGCCATCAATCCGGCGGCCAGGATCGAGGCCCTTCATCTGCATGTGAACGCCCGGAACATGACCGGCCTTTTTGGATCCTGCGACGCCGTGGTCGAGGCCGTGGACGATCCGCGCACCAAGAAGCTCATCGTCGAGACCATGACCCAGACGGGCCGGCTCGTGGTCGGGGCGTCGGGGCTCGGGGGATTCGGCCGCTCCGGGAGCATGACTGTCCGGACCATGCGGCCGGGCCTCGTCATTGTCGGGGACCACGTGACGGCCTGCGACATCCCGAATCCGCCCATGTCTCCCTGTGTGGGCATGGCCGCAGCCATGCAGGCCGACGTGATTCTGAACCATTTTCACACCATATATAAGGAAAAGGCATGAACGGACGCGAACTTGTGACCCGGCTGATGCATGAAGGCGGCCTGTACGGGCTGACCGCTGAGAAATTCTCCCTGGGACGGCGCAACGCGGACGTTGTCCGGACCATGCTGGACGGCGGGATACGCATCATCCAATACCGCGAGAAGACGAAAAAAATGGGACTCAAATACGAGGAATGCCTTCAGCTGCGCGCCATAACCCGCGAGGCCGGCGCGGCCTTCATCGTCAACGACGACATCGATCTGGCCCTGCTGACGGGAGCCGACGGAGTGCACGTGGGCCAGGAAGACCTGCCGGTCGAGGCCGTGCGCGCCCTGGTGGGCGAGGGCATGGCCGTCGGTCTCTCGACCCATTCCCCGGAACAGGCCCGTGCGGCAGTATCCCGGGGCGCGGATTACATAGGTGTCGGGCCGATCTTCGCGACCCGGACCAAGGAAGATGTCTGCGCGCCGGTGGGCTTTGAATATCTGGACTTCGTCGTGCGCAATATCGATCTGCCTTTTGTCGCCATCGGCGGAATCAAGGAGCACAACATCAAGGAAGTGACCGACCACGGTGCCCGGTGCATGGCCCTGGTCACCGAGATCACCGCCGCCGAGGACATCCGGGGCAAGATCGCCGCGCTGACGAACATTCTTTGCCCCTGACGCCGCGCAGGAAAAAAAAGGACGCGACGGCGATACGGTCCAAAGCATCCCGGCGACGGCATACGGTTCACGTATGACGGGCTTTCTTCCTTGATATCGGTTCCGTGTTGAGCGTAAGAAATACCCGCACCGTCCGCACCCCCAATCGTCCTCGCACAAGGAGCACCGCATGGAGACTGGTTCGTCATCCTCGCACCGCTGGCGTTTTTTCCGCCTCGGCGGTTTTGATCAGGTTCGACTCGACACGGCCGAGGATCTTCTCCATCTTGGCGAGTTGGATCAGAAGCTGTGGGCGGCCCTGAGCTGTCCAGTGGACGGGCTTGAGTTCGATCCGCGCACCCTGTCCATGCTCGACACCGACGGCGACGGCCGGGTCAGAGTTCCCGAGATCCTGGCCGCCGTGAACTGGGTCTGCACGGTGCTGCGCGACCTTCGCCCCCTCATGGCCGGAAGCTCTTCCCTGCCCCTGGCGGCCCTGGACGACTCCACCCCGGAAGGACGGCGGCTTTTGTCCTCGGCCAGACAGATCCAGAACTTTTTGGGTCAGGAAGGGAGCGAGGCCATCACCATCGAGCAGGTCGCCGGAACCGAGGCCCTGCTGCATGAATCCCCTTTCAACGGAGACGGGGTGATCACGCCCATTTCGGCCCGCGACCAGAGTACGCAGGCGCTCATCGAGGAGATCATGGCCTGCGTGGGCAGCGTGCAGGATCGCGGCGGGACGCCCGGCATCGGCGCGGAGCAGGTCGAGGCATTCTACCAGGCCGCCGCCCTGTACGTAGAGTGGCAGCGCCAGGCACAGGAAAATGCCCGGACCATCCTGCCCTTCGGAGAAAACACCACTGCGGCGCGGGACATAGTAAATTCCTTGCAGCCCAAGCTGGACGACTATTTCACCCGCTGCAACCTGGCCGCTTACGATCCCAAGGCCGAAGAGGCCCTGAACCCGGCCCTGAGCGCCTACGAGGCCATCTCGGCCCATGAACTGCGCCTGGATGCGGATCTTGTGCACTTCCCCGTGGCGCGAATCGAGGCAAATCGCCCTCTGCCCCTTGAGACGGGCCTCAATCCCGCCTGGGCGCAAGCCCTGTCGACATTCAAAGCCCTGGTGGTCGTTCCGCTGTTCGGGGATGTGCAGAGTCTGGAGCAGTCCCGGTGGGAGCAGATCAAATCAACCCTCAAGCCCCACGAGGAATGGCTCGCCGCCAAGGCAGGCGCCGAGGTGGAGAGCCTTGGAACCGTTCGACTCCAGGAACTGATGGATGGAGACAGCCGCCGGGAGCTGGAAAAGATCATCACCGAGGATTTGAGCCTGGCCGAACAGGTGGAGAGCTTCGAAGGGGTGACGCGGCTTGTGCACTTCACCCGCGATCTTCTGGTCCTGCTCAACAATTTCGTGGCCTTTCGCGATTTCTACGCCCAGGACCGCAAGGCCATTTTCCAGGCCGGCACCCTGTATCTGGACGGCCGGGCCTGCGAGCTCTGCGTGCGCGTGGCAAGTCCCGACACGCACGCCACTCTGGCCACCCTGAGCCAGACCTATCTCACCTACTGCCGCTGCATGCGGCGGGGCAGCACGGAACAGATGCATATCGCGGCGGCCTTCACCGGCGGAGATTCAGACAATCTGATGGTCGGCCGCAACGGCATCTTCTATGACCGCGCCGGAAATGACTGGGACGCGACCATCGTCAAGATCATCGAGCACCCAATCAGCGTTCGCCAGGCCTTTCTTTCGCCCTACAAGCGCCTCGGGCGCATGATCGGGGAGCAGATCGCGAAATTCGCGGCCGCCAAGGACAGTGCCGTGAGCACGGCCGCCGGGTCGAAACTGTCGGGCATGGCTCCGGGCGCGGACCCCGCCAAGCCGCCAACGCCTTTCGACGTGGGCAAGTTCGCCGGCATCTTCGCGGCCATCGGCCTCGCCCTTGGCGCTCTTGGAACGGCCATGGCCTCGGTCATGAGCGGATTTCTGACCCTTTCCGTCTGGCAGATGCCGCTGGTCATCGGCGGCCTCGTGCTCATGATCTCGGGCCCGTCCATGCTCATCGCCTACCTGAAACTCCGCCAGCGCAATCTGGCTCCCATTCTCGATGCCGGCGGCTGGGCCGTGAACACCAAGGCCCGCATCAACATCCCCTTCGGAGCCACGCTGACCACTCTGGCCGAGCTGCCGGAAGGCGCCAAGCGTTCCACAGTGGATCCCTTTGCGGACAAGAAGACGCCCTGGAAAAAATGGGCCGTGTTGCTGGCCCTTTTCATGGCTCTCGGGATGGCCTGGGACAAGGGCTACATCCAGCAGATATTCGCCAACTTGCGCCCGCTCTTCTCAAGCGAACAGACCAACGCCACCACCGAGACACCGGCTCCGGCCGACGCGCCCGCTGCCACTGCCCCGGAGAGTCAGGCCGAGCCGGCCAAAAAACAATAACCCCCGCCGGGCCAGGGGTCCGGCGCACAGGAATCTTAACATGTTCAAACGCGTGCAATCACCCGAGGAACAGCTTCGGGTGATGATGGTCCGGGCCATCGTGTTCATGGAGGAACAGGGTATCGCCCATGCCGATGAAATGGACATGCATGATGCCACGGCTCTGCACATTCTTGGCGAAATAGACGGCGAACCCGTGGCCTGCGGACGGATTCGCCACCAGGGCGACCGGGCCTTCCTGCAACGTCTGGCCGTGCGCCGCGCGTGGCGTGGGCAGGGGCTCGGCAGCGCGCTTCTCGGTTTCATGCTCGAAGAATGCCGCAAGGACGGATTCAGTCGCTTCGACCTTCACGCCCAGACCCAGGCGATAGGATTCTATCTAAGACACGGCTTCACGACCTGCGGGGAAGAGTTCGAGGAGGCGGGCATACCACATGTGCACATGTGGCTGCGCGACACGACGCCGGAATGATCACGGCTCCCGCGTGCAAAGCCGTAATGGGTGCGCTTGGGGTTTTGTTCAGCTAAAGGACAACGTACATAGATACTTCTTGAACTTCTGCCCTTCCTCGTGCCCGGGATTGATGCCCAGGCACTTCTCCAGGGCATTCTCCGCCTCGCCGATCCTGCCGCCCTGCACAAAGGCCCTGGCCAGATTGAAATAGAGGTTTTCGTCCGTGGCGCAGACCTCTATGGCCCGGGAATAGTAGCGACAGGCCTGGTCCAGCATGTCCTGCTTGCGCAGTTCGATCCCGAACTGATTGAAGAGGTGCTTGAACTCCGCCGAGGCAAAGCCGTCCAGGGCGATGAGCTGCTCGAAAACCGTGGCGGCCTTGTCGTGCTGATTGTATTGCAGATAGGTAAGCCCCAGGCCGAACAGGGCGCGGACGTTCTTTTCATCCAGGCCCAGGGCGTTGTTGTATTCCATGGCCGCCGAATAGGGCTCCCCGTTTTTCCTGTGCCGGTCGCCCTTGGCCACGGCCTTGGCTATTTTCTGGATGACGGGTTTGACCTGCTTCAGGAACATGTCCACCTCGGGCTGATACTGGGTGATCAGCTCCAGCATGGTCACTTCCAGGGCGGGACCCGAAGGCGCCCAATGGGCGTTGAGGGACTGCAGGGCCAGGAGATCGTCATCGATCTGCTTGGCGTAGTAGAAGAGGGTGCTGTCTTCCTTCTTGGCCGTGGTTCCCGTGCCGATGGCGACCGTGGTCCGTTTCGAGCAGACGCACTCAAGCCCCAGGTCCGTGGCCATGCAATATTTGGAAACGTCCGCGATGGTGTAGTCTTCAGCCACGATATTCTCTTTATCCTGCAATTTTTCGGACATCTAGAACCAGCGCACCATCTGTTCGAGAGGTCTGCGCGTCTTGCGCTTCGGCGGCTTGGCCCGGTAGCCGAAAGCGAGCATGTAGGCCACTCCGTACTCGCTCAGATCCACGCCGAAATCCTCCGCCAGCACCTCGTCCACCTTGTCCTGCGCATAGCCTTCGATGGGGCAGGAATCGATGCCGATCAATGCTGCGGCCGTCATCATGTTGGCCTGCGCGATGTAGCACTGCTTGCAGGCCCAGTCGAACATGGCCCGGTCGCTGTCCAGGAGGCGGAAATCCGACTGCTGAAACGTGGCGTAGTATTCCGTGCGGGCGGTGATGCGCTCCTCGGGCAATTCCTGAATCTGGCGCATGAAATCCGCGATGCCGACGCTGTCGAACTTGAGCAGGGGCGTCTTCATGGCCAGACAGACCAGGAAATGACTCGCCGTGGGAATCTGGAGCTTGCCGCCCCATGTGTGCGGCAGAAGTTTCCTGCGAAAATTCATGTCCTGGACAACCAGAAACTGCCACGGCTCAAACCCGAAGGAACTGGGAGACAAACGCGCGGTTTCAAGAATGAACAGGAAATCCTCATCGGAAATCTTGATCTTTGGATCGAACTCCTTGCAGGCATGACGGAACATGAAGGCGTCCAGAATGATCTGCTTGTCCATATGACAGCTCCTTGCAAAGGGATTGACGGACATCCAGGGCCCATCGTGGCAGGACAATCACATCACTACGCAGGCTTTTATCTAAGTTCAAGAACTCGACTTTCGGGGTTGTTAGTAAAGTCGCTGAAAAAGAAATCTATCTGGAATAATTGTATATTTTGATTGAGGGAATCCCCCTTCTGTAGTAGTTCTTTTGTTACCACACACAAGAACGTCAAAAAAAGGATTCCCGCATGCAAACTACAAATAATGCCATCGATTTGCAACTCATTAAAAACGAGTGTGAGAGCAGAATCGAATCGTTTTTCAGTCAGTTCGGAATTGCGACCATTGCGCGAAATTCAAGCATCAAGAAGGCTAGAGGATATTCTGCTTTGACTATTCTTCTGAACATCTTTGTTCTTCCGTTTATCGGAAAGAATA
>NZ_JADBGG010000011.1 GCF_014873765.1 Desulfomicrobium macestii
CGCCCCTACGGTGTGTGGATTGTTGGAAATGGGTAAACCGTGGCGTTTGATCGTTGTAGGGGCAGGCCTGCGTGCCTGCCCTCTTCGTTCCGCCCGTACGGTGTGATTATCGGCGCCATGTGCATTCCCGGTTTTTCATTCCTGGCACGCCGCCAAAAAATCATCCACGGCCCCAAGACCATCAGCGTCCATCAGATTGATGATGTGGCTGCCGATTACGGCCACGTCGGCCAGGCCGTCCAGCATGCGTACGTGCTCGGGCCGCGAGATGCCGAATCCGGCGGCGATGGGTAGACCGGCCTTGGCTTTCAGCGCCTTGACGTAGTCGACCCCGGCCTGATCCATGCTTGTCCCCGCGCCCGTGATGCCGACCTTGAGCGTCGTGTAAAGAAGGCCCGAGGCGCGTTCGAGAATGCCCGCCAGGCGTGGGGCCGGGGTGTCGGGGGAGATGACCATGATCGGGTGCAGACCTCTTTGTCGCGCGGCTTGCGCATAATCCCCGTCCGCCTCGTCCCAGGGCAGGTCGGGCAGGATGGTTCCGCTGGCGCCGCTGGCCGCTGCCTTGTCGAGAAAGGCCTCCATGCCCAGCGCGTAGGGAATGTTGGCGTAGGTCATGAGCATGAAGGCCACGTCGAGTTCCCTGGATAAGGCCGCGCACAGTTCAAAGCAGTGCGCGGGGGTGATCCCTGCGTCCAGGGCGGCCTGGTTGGCGCGCATGATGGTCGGCCCGTCGGCCAGGGGGTCGGTGAAGGGGATCTGGATTTCGACCAGCCGCACCCCTCTGCGGGCCATGAGGCGGATCAGGTCGGCGTTGACATTAAGGCTCGGGTATCCGGCCACCACATGGGTCATGAGCTGGATGCCCTTCGCCTCTTTGAGGGCCAGGTCGATTCTATTTTCCATGACGTACCTCGTTTTCCAGAAAGGCAATCCAGTTTTCGCGGTCCAGTTCCATGGCCGTGATGAAGATGTCCTTGTCGCCCCGGCCTGAGATGTTGACGATCATGATCTCGTCCCTGGGCAGCGTCGGGGCCAGTTCGATGGCCCGGGCCACGGCGTGGGAGGATTCAAGGGCCGGGATGATGCCTTCAAGGCGGGTCAGCCGCTTGAAGGCGTCCAGGGCTTTCACGTCGGTGATGGGCGAGAACTCAACGACGTTCTGATCGAACAGCCAGGCCAGCTCCGGTCCGACTCCCGCATAATCGAGGCCCGCCGAGACCGAATGGGTGTCCTGCAGTTGTCCGCTCTCGTCCTGCAGGAAATAGCTCTTGTAGCCCTGCACGATGCCGACCTTGGGGCTGCCGCCGAAGCGGGCCGCGTTGTCGCCGATTTCGGGACCGCGCCCGCCCGCCTCCGCCCCGTGGAAGCGGATGCCCTTTTCCCCCAGGAAGGGGTGGAAGAGGCCGATGGAATTGGAGCCGCCGCCCACGCAGGCCACGAGATGGCTCGGCAGCCTGCCTTCGCGTTCCATGATCTGGGCGCGCGCTTCGCGGCCGATGACGGACTGGAAGTCGCGCACCATGACCGGGTAGGGGAAGGGCCCCAGGGCCGAGCCCAGGATGTAGTGCGTATCCTTCAAATTCTGAATCCAGTATTTGAGCGTGGCGTTGACCGCGTCCTTCAGCGTCCGCGTGCCATCGGTGACCGGGACGACCTCGGCCCCCAGAAGCTTCATGGCGTAGACGTTGGGATACTGGCGGCGCACGTCCACCTCGCCCATGAAGACCTTGCACTCAAGGCCGAAGCGCGCCGCAACGGTGGCCGAGGCCAGCCCGTGCTGGCCCGCGCCCGTCTCGGCGATGACCTTGGTCTTGCCCAGGCGTTTGGCCAGCAGGGCCTGGCCCAGGGCGTTGTTGATCTTGTGCGCGCCGGTGTGCGCCAGCCCTTCGAGTTTCAGGTATATCTTGCAGCCGCCAAGCTCGCGGGTCAGATTTTCCGCGAAATAGAGGGGCGTGGGACGGCCGCAGTAGTTTTGGTACAGGTCGGCCAGTTCGGCCGTGAATTCGGGGTCGTCCTTGTATTTCAGGTAGCCCTGTTCCAGTTCCTCCAGGGCCGGGACAAGCATTTCCGGCACATAGCGCCCTCCATAAGGGCCGAAATGGCGCGGGAGCATGTCTGATATCGTACTCATGGTTTTCCTCGCAGCAGTTGTAAGGCGTGGCGTATTTTTTCGTGATCCTTGATTCCGGGGGCGCTTTCCACTCCGGAGTTCAGGTCGAACCCGGCCGCGCCGGTGGTTTTCATGACCGTCAGGTTGTGTGGGCCAAGGCCCCCGGCCAGGTACCAGGGATGGGGGCATTGCAGGCGTTGCAGATCCTTGGGGGCGAGGCTCTTGCCGTGTCCGCCGCCGCTTTTGCCGCTGTCCAGCAGAATGGCCCGGCAGGCCGGGGCAAAGAGCAGCATGTCCGCGGCCAGCCGCTCCACCGTTGGGTAACGCTCGGGCCACATGGTCTTGATGACTCGCTCTGGACCCAGGGCGAGGCATTGTTCCACGGTGTGCCCGCCGTGAAGCTGGAGCAGATCGAGGCCCGCCTTGGCGGCGATGGCCTGGATTTCCTCCACGCCCTGACGCACGAAGACTCCGGTCTTGAGGGCGCGGTTGGGCTTTTGGGCGGAGACCCAGTCCTGTGTGACGTTTCTGGGGCTCTCAAGATGAAAGATGAAGCCAAGCAGATCGATGCCGAGCGCGTCGCAAAATTCGACATCCTCCGCTCTGGTCATGCCGCAGACCTTGATGATCATGATCGGCCTCCGCTCAGCCGGGCCAGGCCCAGACCGGGACTTTCGTGTTGCATGAGCGCCGTGCCGATGAGCAACGCGTCCAGGCCGGCAGCCTTGAGCCTGCTTACCTGTTCAGGGGTGCTTATGCCGCTGGCGCCGATCCAGATCTCTCCATCCTCCTTGCGTCGGACCATGTCCAGACAGCGACCAATGTCCGTGGTCAGCGTGTCCAGGTCGCGGTTGTTGACCTGGATGATGGTGCTCCCGATTTCCTTGGCCCTGTCCAGGTCGCGTTCATCGAAGACCTCGACCACCGGTTCAAGACCGCTTGTCAGGCACAGAGCGTGAAGTTGAGCCAGCTCGTCAAGGTCCTCGAACATGCGCACGATGAGCAGGATGGCCGAGGCCGGAGTGGCCACGGTTGCCTCCACCTGCAGGGGATGGATGATGAAATCCTTGCGCAGCAGAGGCAGGCCCAGCGGTGCTACCTCCGACAGAAAGCCGAGGCTCCCCTTGAAATAGTTCGATTCCGTCAGGATCGAGAGGGCGCAGGCTCCGGCCTCTGCGTATCCCCGGCAGGCTTGCAGGGGCAGGACATCAAGATTGATGTCGCCCTTGGACGGGGAGGCGCGCTTGTACTCGGCGATGATCCCCGAGGTCCCGGGCCGGGTCAGGGCCGCGCCGAATTCGGGGCGGACGCCCTCATGCGGGATGTGCCTGTGCCCCGCGTCACGGAGGCGGATGAGTTCGTCGACTTCAGCTTGCTTGGCCCGGCGGAATTTCTCAAGCATGGAGCGCTCCGCCGAGGAGCCCTTGCTCCACTTTGGCTTGGGCCATTTCCATGGCCAGTTCCAGGGGCAGGTCGTCTTCCAGCAGGAAAAGGGCCACGCCCAGATTGAGGGTGACCATGTCCTGGAGGGATTTTGGTCCCTGTCCGGCCAGAACCTGGCGCTGGAGCTTCAGTGCATCTTCCTTGCTGTCGCAGGCCAGGTCCCTCGGGACGCAGGTGGAGAGTCCGAAATCCGCAGGGTCAATGACCGTCTCGCGGATCTTGCCGTGTTCCACGAAAATGACCTGACCGGGTCCGCAGGGCGTCAGTTCGTCGAATCCGCCCGCGCCGTGCACGATGGCCGCGCGTTCGAGACCTTTTCTGGCCGCCAGCACCTGGGCGATCATGGGCGCGAATCGGAAGTCCGGCACGCCGAGAATCTGGTGGGTGGGCAGGGCCGGGTTCAAAAGCGGGCCCATGAGGTTGAAGATGGTGCGTACTCCCAGTTGCTGCCGTACCGGTCCCACGTGTTTGAAGGCCGGATGGAAATGCGGGGCGAAGAGGAAGACGAAATTGCGTCGCGCAAGCTCGTCCCTGACCGCTTCGGGGTCCGTGACCAGGGGGTAGCCCAGATCTTCGACCACGTCGGCGCTGCCGCATTTGCTCGACACGGCGCGGTTGCCGTGCTTGACGACCTGATAGCCCATGTCGGCCAGGAAAAAGGACACGGCCGTGGAGCAGTTGAAGCTCTGCTGCCCGTCTCCGCCCGTGCCGCAGGTGTCGATGCGCTTGCCCGAGAGCCCGGGGATGAGCCGGGCCTGTCCCAGGGCCGCATCCACGGCGGCCGAGAGTTCGGCGGCGGTTTCGCCCTTGGCCCGCAGGCCCATCAGAAAGGCCCCGGCCTGCACCGGGGAAACCGCGCCGGTCAGCAGGAGATCGAAAGCCTCCTTGGCCTGAATGCCGGAAAGATCGGCGCCCGTGGTCAGATATTCAAGAATATGGCTGATGGTGTTCATGGCTTACTCCGCTTGGATGTTGCACATTTTCAGGAAGTTGTTCAGCAGTTTCGGCCCTTCCGGCGTGAGCACGGATTCGGGGTGGAACTGCACGCCGACCCAGGGGCGGTCCTTGAAGGCCAGGGCCATGATCTCATTGTCTTCGGTGCGGGCGGTGACGGTGAAGGGCAGGTCCCCCTCCCCATGCACGGCCAGGGAATGGTAGCGGCCGATCTGCATCGGGTTTTGCACCCCTTCGAAAAGCCCGGTCCCGTCGTGTCGGATGTTTGAAGTCTTGCCGTGCATGATCCGCTGGGCCGCGCCCACGTTCACGCCGCTGTGATGCGACAGGGTCTGATGTCCGAGACACACGCCAAGGACCGGGACGCTGCGTGGCACCAGATCGAGAAACTTAAGGCACAGCCCCGTGTTGCGCGGATGGCTCGGGCCGGGGGAGATGATCGCTCCTTGCAGGCGCGGGTCCGTGGCCAGGGTCAGGATTTCCGGCTCGTTGTTACGAAGCACCAAGGGGTTTGCGCCCAAAGATTGGAAAACCTGAACCAGGTTGAAAGTAAACGAGTCAAAGTTGTCTATCAGTAAAATCATCTCCGCCTCCGGTGCTGGTGATGGCCTTCAAAATCGCCCTGGCCTTGTTGTGGCACTCCTGCCATTCCTTTTCGGGGTCCGAATCAAAGACCAGCCCCGCCCCCGCCTGCCAGTTGATTTGGCCGTTTTCCACCCACAGGGAGCGGATGGTGATGCCTGTATCCAGATTAACCTGCCCCTGGTCCAGGCCGATCCAGCCGATACCGCCTGCATAGGGGCCGCGATCGAGCTTCTCTTCGTCCGCGATGATCTGCATGGCCCGGATCTTGGGCGCTCCGGAGACCGTCCCGGCCGGGAACCCGGCCTTCAAGACGTCGATGGCGTCAAGGCCCTCGGCCAAGTGCGCCGAGAGGTAGGAGGTCAGGTGCATGACATGGGAGAATCGTTCGACCTGCATGTACTTGTCGACGTGCACCGTGCCGGGGGCGGCGATGCGGCCGAGGTCGTTGCGCCCCAGGTCCACGAGCATGACGTGTTCGGCCCGCTCCTTCTCGTCGCCCAGCAGCTCCTCGGCCAGGGCCTGATCCTCGGCCTCGGTGGCGCCGCGTACGCGGGTCCCGGCGATGGGTCGCAATTGCAGGAGACCGTCCTCGCAGCGGATGAGCAGCTCCGGAGACGAGCCCATGATGGTCAGGTCCCCGAAGGACATGAAGAAGGTGTACGGGGATGGATTGATCTGCCGCAGCCGTCTGTAAAGCTCGAAGGCGGAGCCGGAAAACGGCGCGCTGAAGCGGGTCGAGAGCACGATCTGGATGGCCTCGCCCTGGGTGATCAGCTCCTTGGCCCGGCAAACGCGGCGCAGGAATTCGTCCTGGTTCGGCGTGGTGGTGATGGCCCCGACGACCGGAGGGGCAGGCGTGCTCGGACGCTGGCAGCCGTTCAGGTTGGTGGAGGAATCCAGTGTCAGATAGCAGCAGCGGTGGTGCAGGTGATCGAAGAGGATGACCTTGCCCGGCAGGACCATGATGGAGCGCGCTTCTTCGGGCGGCAGCTTGTCGGCAAGCGCCGGCTCGAAGATGCCGCCCATGTTGTAGGCCATGTAGCCGCACACGCTTCTGGTCACCGCCGGAAGCGGGCCCAGATTTTCGGGGCCGGTGACGGTCAGTTCGGCCAGGCAGGCGCGCAGCCCGGAAACGTAATCCTGGCCGCTGAATTCCTTCAGGCCGTGCAGGCGCGGGTCGTAGCTCTGGACGTCGAGCTTGCCGGAGACGCAGGACAGGATCAGCCGAAAATCCCAGCCGATGAGGCTGTAACGGCCAAGCCGTCCGTCCACTTCGGTGCTCTCAAGGAGAAATCCCTGCTTTTCGCGCACCAGCGTCAGATACAGGGAGATGGGCGTCTGTGTGTCCGCCGGGAGCCAGGTCCCCTGTTGGGGTAGGATGATCATGGTGCCTCCATAATCGATTGTTGAATTTCGGATAAAAAAAAGCCGGATCCCCTGGAGGATCCGGCTTTTTATGCCTTTTATGCCTGAACTAACGGCACTACGATGCCGTCAGGAAGCGGGTCCCCCTGCGTCATGCTGCTTGCGCCACCACCAAAGAGCCTTCTGGCTCAAGAGTTCCAGATCGCCGCCGGCAGCGACGTTCAGGTATGAACGGAATATGCGCACGGCCTCAAGGCTGTGCGGATTTGCTTCGAACATGGTGGAGAAGAGGGGAGCGTCCTGGGTGATCATTTTCGTGGCCGCCTCCATGCGTCGCCCGAACGAGGGCGTGAAGAAACGCTCGATTCCGTTTTCCAGAGGGGAAGCACAGAGATAAGCGACGGTGGTCACGAAGTTGAGTCCTTGGATGTAGGCCATGGCTTGGTCATGCTCATCGGCCGTGGTGTTGAACGGGGAGAATCCCAGCGAGCGGAGGCAGTCTGATAGATTATCGCTTGCCTCTTGGTCACGCCCCACGGTTACGGCAATACGCAGCTCCGCGTCAAGTGTTCCGGGCCCGAAAAGTGGATGGGTGCCGACCACGGGCGTCGTGGTCAGCGCCAGCATTTCGCGCAGGGGCTGGACCTTGACCGAGCAGATGTCGGCCAGGATGCAATCCTGCGTAAGATACGGCGCTATCGCCTGGGTGACATCCTTGACCGCCGTGATGGGCACGCACAAGAGGACCAGCGCGGCGGTGCGTACGGCCTCGGGCAGGGCGGCAAGGTCCAGCGGGTGGTCGAATTCCGTGACGGGATTTCTCGCCTCGCGAAAGCGCTGCGCAAACCGCGCGCCCATCTGCCCCTTGGCACCGATGATCACGATGGGCGATGCCGGGCTAAGCCTCATGAGCTTCTCCAAGACCGTTGCCGAGGCGAACCTTGCCCCAGACGTCCCAGAATCCGGGAAAGGATTTGGCCACGCAGGACGGGTTGTCGAGGTGAACGCCGATGCCGCCCAGTTCGAGAATGGCGAAGCTCATGGCCATGCGGTGGTCGCCGTGGGTGAGCATGTCCACGTCGCGGGGCAGGAGTCCGCCGTTGCCGCGAATGACCATGCCGTCGGGCCGGGCCTCAATGTTCACGCCTGCCTTGGACAGCTCCGTGACCGGGCCCTGGATGCGGTCGCATTCCTTCAGAGTCAGATGCGCGGCACCGGAGATGACCGTTTCCCCGGTGGCGAAGGCGGCCATGGCCGCAACCGTGGGCACGATATCGGGGCAGGCGTTCATGTCGACGTGCACGCCGTGCAGCGCGGATGGAAAAACCGTGACCACGTCATCGGTCCATTCGATGCGCGCTCCCATGCGGGTCAGGATCTCAAGCATGAAGCGGTCGCCCTGGGCCGAGGATGGGTTCAGCCCGGAGATGCGCACCGGAGCGACGCCGACGGCTCCGGCCGCCAGAAAGTAGGATGCATTGGACCAGTCGCCTTCCACGCGCATGGCTCCGGCGCGGTAGGGCGCCGGATGGACGATGAGACGGATGTCCGTGGGGGGCAGATCTGCGGCCTCGGCGTGGGCGCAAGGCTGCCAGTCGTCGAGGATCCGGCGTTCCAGTATCACGGGCACGCCGAAGCGGGCCATGGTGTCGAGGGTCAGGGCGACATAGGGCCAGGAGGCCACGGACTTGCCGATCAGCCGGATGGTCGTCGTCCCGGTCGCCAGGGGTGCGGCCAGGAGCAGGCCCGAGAGGTACTGGCTGCTCTGTTCCAGATTGATGGTCACCTCGCCGCCGGACAGGCCGGGGCTGGACATGACCAGGGGCGGGTAGCCGTCCTTTTCCTCGAAGGTGACGCGCACTCCCTGGCGGGTCAGGGCGTCGGTCAGGTGCGAGACGGGTCGGTCGTGCATGCGCCCCTCGCCGAAAATACGGTAAATGCCGGTGATGGCCGTGACCACGGCGGCCATGAGCCGGCAGGTGGTGCCGGACTCTCCGACGTTCATGGAGACCGGCTCGGATGCGTCTGGCCGCGACGCCGCGCCGATGCCGTGCACGAAGAGCTTGTCTTCCCGGGGTTCGATCGTCGCGCCGAGCAGGCGCAGACACTCGGCGGTGCGGGTCAGGTCCTGGCTGTCGAGCACCCCTTCAAGCAGGGAGTCCCCTGTGGCCAGGGCCGCGCAGATGAGTGCCCGGTGCGACAGGGACTTGGATGAAGGCGCGGTGATGCGGATGAGCGGGTTCATGAGGACTCCTGGGTTATGCCTGCGCCGTAGAGGTGCGGGCCCGTAGGATAGCTGCCGAGCACGCGCATGGTGTGGCAGAGGCTGGTCAGATGCTTCATGGTGTTCTCGTACTGCTCCTGGGACAGGTCGCATTCCACGTCCATGAAGAAGACGTATTTCCACTTTTCGCCCTTGAGCGGCCTCGACTCCAGTTTGGTCAGGTTGAGCCCCTGGTCGGCCAGGAGGTTCAGGATGGCGGCCAGTGCGCCGGGCTTGTCCGGAGTGGTGAAGAGCAGCGACGTCTTGTCGCGGCTGCTGCCCACCGTCGGCGTGGGGCCGATGACCAGAAAGCGGGTCCAGTTGTCGGGCAGGTCCTGGATGTCCAGGGCCACGGCCTTGAGTCCATAGCGCTCCACCAGACGCGGATGGCCGATGGCGGCGGAACCCTCGCCCTCGCGCTCGGCCTGGGCTGCCGCCGCTGCGGTGCTCTCGGTGGGGACGACGACGGCCTGGGGTACGTTGGTGCGCAGCCAGCCCGAGCACTGGGCCAGGGCCTGGGGGTGGGAATAGACCGTGCGCACCGATGCCAGATCGGCGTTTGTGGCCAGCAGCGCGTGGCTTATGCGGCTGAAAAGTTCGGCGTGGATATAGACGTTGTATTGCAGAAAGAGGTCCAGGCTCTGGCCGACGCTGCCCTGCAGGGAGTTTTCAAGCGGGATCACGCCAAGGTCGGCCTTGCGCGAGGCCACGGTCAGAAAGACGTCGTGCAGGGTCGGGCAGGGCGAGAAGTCCATGGAGCGGCCGAGGTATTCAAGGCCCGCCAGATGCGTGAAGGTCCCTTCGGGGCCGAGGTAGGCCACGGTCTGGGGCTGCTGCAGGCGGCGCGAGGAGGACAGGATCTCGCGGTAGATGGCGCGCAGGTGGTCTTCGGGCAGGATGCCGGGGCTTAACGCATTCAGCCGGTTCAGGACCTCCTTTTCGCGAAAGGGCTTGAAGACGATGTCCAGGGAATCGGACTTGAGCTGGCCCACCTCGCGGCTCAGGGAGGCGCGCCGATTGAGCAGGCCCAGGAGTTGTTCGTCCAGGTCGTCGATCTGGGTCCGGATCTCGGTCAGACGCTGCGTGGATGCGCTCATTCCTTGATCTCCTCGGTGATGCGCATGCCGAAATGCCTTCCTGCCTGATCCGTGCGGCACAGCACCTTGTCTCCGGCCTTGAGGTCGACCACGCTGACAGGGCGGCCGTCGGTCCGCACCATGCGGATGGTCTCGGCGTTTTGCAGGAAGAGGGTTCCCATTTTCCCGTTGCACTCGGCCTCGATGAGCAGCATGGGCCGGATTTCGACCTTGCAGCGGCCCACCGTGGCCAGGGTGGTGGAGCCGTCGGCGCCGACGATGAGCACTTCGGTGCCGGTCTTGAGTTCATCGAGATACGTGGTCCTGTCCCCGGGCATGGCGGCATAGGCGTGCACGGCCCCGGCATTGATTCGGAACGGGCGGGGCGCCACGTAGGGGTTGGACTCGGTTTCGGCGTTGATGAGGAAGGTGAAGGCGCTCGAATTGCCGACCAGCATGCCCTGACCGGATTTCAAAAGACTCATGGTGTCCACGCAGACACGGTGGCCGAGCCCGGCGGAGGTGACGGCGGTGATGGTCGCGGTTTCCAGTTCCATGGTTCCCTGGCTCAGTTTGAGTTCACGCACGATGGTCTTGAGATCCTCGGCCGCGCCGGGCAGGACGACGACGGTTTCGACCCCTCGCTCAAGGATGCCGGCGGCCAGCCTGGCGCGGTCGAGGCTGGCGGCTTCAACGGCCAGGCGGTCGGACTGGGCCAGGATGTTTTCCACGGGAATGATCTCCCAGCCTTCACGCAGGATGACTTCCCTGCCCTGGCCCAGGAGACGCACGGCCTCTTCCTCGTCGGCCTTGGAGGACAGGAGCACATAGGGCTGGTCTTCGGCGGCCAGGACCTGGATCTTGCTCAGCGCTTGCACGGAGGCGACATGCTCGCGTTCGACAATGACCGCGTCCACGCCGGATTCCAGAGCCAGGGTGATTTCCCCCTTGTCGAAGGGGACGCCGGAAAAGAGTACTTTTTTCATGACACTGGCCTAGAGTTTGGGTTCTTCGAGCAGCGCCAGGGCCTGTTCGACGGAGTAATCCATGTGCACCACGGCGTGCAGGGCCTGGACGAGCCGGGTCGGATCTTCGGCCTGGAAGATGTTGCGTCCCATGGACAGGCCCGCGCCACCCGCGCTGATGGAGTCGTGGGCCATCTGGATGATGTCGCGCGGGGAGTCCATGCGCGGTCCGCCGGCAATGACGATGGGGATGCAGCAGCCTTCGGTCACCCTGGCAAAGGATTCGGGATCGCCGGTGTAGACGACCTTGATCACGTCGGCGCCCAGTTCTTCGGCCAGACGTGCGCAGTGCGCCACGGTCGCCGGATCCCATTCGGATTTGACCTTGGGGCCTCGTGCGTAGACCATGGCCAAAAGCGGCATGCCCCATTCGGCGCACTTGGAGGCGACCTGGCCCATGTCGCGCAGCATGTCGCGTTCGGACTCGTCACCGAGGTTGAGGTGCACGGACACCGCGTCGGCGCCAAGCTTGATTCCGTCCTCGACTGTCCCGACCAGGATCTTGGCGTTGGGGAAGGGAGAGAGGGTGGTGCTGGCCGACAGATGGATGATGAGGCCCACGTCGCGGCCATGACCCCGGTGCGAGCAGCGCGGCAGACCTTTGTGCATGAGCACCGCGTTGGCGCCGCCCTCGGCCACTTTGTTCACCGTGGAGCGCAGGTCCACCAGACCGTGGATGGGGCCGACGGTGGTTCCGTGGTCCAGGGGCACGATGATGCTGCGGCCCGTGTTGCGGTTGAAGATTCTTTCCAGCCTGACGCTTTTTCCCATGTTCATGATTTCCTCCGGTTTCGGCCGGGCACCCGGGGCCTTAAAATGTAAAAAAGGGCCGCCGGCGTATTGCCTGCGGCCCTAAGGTTGGTTTGCTTCGTCAAAAAGGCTAAAGCAGTCCCCTCAGACCACAGGCTCTGCTAAAATAAAAGTACCAAAAAAAGTACAGGCTGTGATTGAGGGAGAAGTTTGTCATAACGATTGCCTGATTACTCAGTTTGTCCGAAGGCTGTCAAGAATTTTTATGACCGCCGGTCATTTTTATTTTGGGTGGTGATTTCGCCGTTGATGCGCGGCGTCCGGAGTTCTCCATTTTGGGCATTGATGCACGCTGGGTTCGTGCGTATGGTGGGGCAATTCCATTCCGCCAGGACCAAGGAGAGGGGTGCATGGCCGCCAGGAACGCAATGCCCGGAGTGATCCGGAAAATCTGTCTGTGCTGTCAGGGCGGGAGCCCGAAATTTGTCAGGGAGTGCGAGCATGTCCTGTGCCCGCTGCATTCGTGCAGGATGATCGAGGACGGGGAGGACACCGCTCTGCAGAGTTGTATTTCGGCTTTTTGTCTGGCCTGCGCGGGTAGTGCCGAGGCGGTGGCCGATTGCAGCGCGAACGTTCCCATCGGCGCGCAACCGCCATGTCCGGCTCATCCTTTCCGCATGCCCGCAGAGGCTCCTCCGGAGCAACAGGTCCGCCCTTTGCCTGGCCTTGGCGCAGTCCCGGAGCGGCTTGCGAAGTCAGGCGCCCGTGGGAATGCGCGAATTTTGGAATCCGTAGCGGATGATTTGCCAAGGGTTTCGGTGACATTGGACCAGTCTCGTCATGAAGGGCTGGCGGGCATTTCACCCGGGCGTGCGCCCGAAGCGTTGGATATTTGATATGACGGAAAAAATCGAAAAGGTGGATGGAATTCTGGGAAATTTCGAGCGGCGGCGGCAGATTGAAAAAGAGGTTGCCGAGTCCAAGTCCGTCGGGCGGACCCGTCCCAGGCAAAGGGAAACTGCCCCGGGTTCCCCGGTCTGGAATGAACTCCATGCCGAGGACAGACTGGTGGATGAGAAGGGGTGATCCCTAGCCGCGAATCAGGTCTATTCCGGCCAGAATCCAGCTTTGTAGCACATGGTAGCCGCTTGCGATGACATCCCACCAATGATTGGCCAGGGAGAGCACGGACAGGACGGACAGGAAAAAGAGGACGGTCCAGACCCTGTGAATGATGGCCCGGAGAATGCGCATGAAAAGGGATGAATTGGAAGCCATGGAACTCCTCTTGATGTCTTGGTCGGTCTACTTTCTTCCCCGGCCTTTGCGTCCGCCCCGACCTTTCGGGGGGAAACCGATGTTCTTGATCACCCAATAGGCGGCGTAGCCAAAGGCCGCGAGAAGGAAAAAGCGCGGAAAAAACAGGCAAAACAGTAGTCCCGCGATGAGAATCAGGGGATGAATGCCTAGTCGACGGATGAACGTCTGCGCTTGCCGCAGTAAATTTTCAGCTTGTTTCATTGCCTGAATCCTTTATTATTAGGCTCAGCTTACTAAGCCGAATCATCTTGAAAGTAAACGGAAAATACTTTTTTTTGCGAGTCATCGTCCCCTTTCTTTTCGCTCATCACCCTTATCTTCCACAGGAAATCACATGCCTTTCGTTTCGAGTTGCCCCGAGTCGGGTTTCGATATCCGTGCCCTTGAGTCCCTTTTTACCGACCGCATGCCGCGTCTTGCGCACATGCGTGACGCCGCGTCCTTTGCCCAGGATCTGTCGGAGAGCTTTTCCCTGCCGACGGAACATGCGCGGCTGCTGATCCGTTCAGCACTGCTGCACGACATCGGGTACGCCTCAGCGCTGCGCCGTTTCGAATACCATGCCCTCGACGGGGCACTGTTCCTGGAGGAGAAGGGCGAACATCCATGGGTGGTGGAAGGGGTGCTGCGTCATTCCCAGGCGGACAGGAGGGGGGGGCGGATGCCTCTCGTGAGCGAACACTACGCCAGTCGGCCGCCGCTGGCCGAGGCGGATTGGCTGGTGCGGGCCGTGACCGTGGCCGATTGGCGCGCCGCCGGTGTGGGCAAGCGGGTTTCCTTTGCGCGGCGCTTCGAGGATATCGCCGCGCGCAACCCGGACAACCCCGGGAAGGTGCGGCAGGCGGCAGCCATGGTGAACGAGGTGCGGGATTCGTTTTTGGAGTGGGCGCGGGACATGGCCACGGAACGCCGCCCCCTGCCTTGGGTTTTTTGCGATGTGGACAACACGCTCATCCGTCCCGGAGACGGGCTCTCGGATGCAAACAAGACGGCGGTCAAGGCCTACGTGGCGGCAGGCGGAGCCTTTTCTGTCGCCACGGGCAAGCATCCTTTGAGCATCGCCCCTCTGGTTTTGCAGTTGGGCCTGAACACCACCCAGGTGGCGGGCAACGGGTCCTGCCTGCTGGACAGGAACGGGATAACCGTCCTTGACGAGCTCAGGGAGGCGGAGGAGGCCCTGCGTTGCGCCCTTGAGAGCCGGGGACTGCCCATCGCCGTTTACCGCCCGCAAGGCATCGAGACGGGAGGACTGTGGCCGGCATCCCTGGATGAGATTTTCGACCGCTACGGAGAGATCCGCCCCACGCGGACGCGCTTGCCGGGCGCGGCGCTGAAGATTCTGTGCATTGTGGATGGTGATGATCTCCGGCGTGAGGATGAGCTGCGCCTTCTGGCTGCGGAACTGGGCGTGGATTGCTGCCGCAGCGACCGGCATTTTCTGGAATTTCTGCCCAAGCGGGGGAACAAGGGACAGGCTGCCCGTACCGTCATGGAACGTGCCCAGTGGCCGGTTTTGCACTCCCTGGCCGTGGGCGACACGGAAAATGACGAGCTGCTCTTTGCCCTCTGCGGAGCTTGCGCCGCCGTGGCCAACGCCGGGGAGTGGACGCGGCGTGGCGCGGACTGGACCATCGGACAGTGCGCGGACGGCGGTGTCGGAGTATTTTTGGACCGGCTGCGTCTCGGTTTGGGCTGGGCCGGGCTGCGCTCGGACATGACCTTCTGAAAGAAGGGGGAAAAGGGCCTGCCGGGGGCCATGCGGTGTCGGCCGCGAGGACCCCGTTGAGTTCAGCGGACTATTGTTGGGGCGGGACGGGATCGTCGATTCCATCCCGCCCTTCGATATCGGCGTTGCGGATGGTTGTGATGATCTGTTGCAACTGTCCCGCGCTGATCAGGTGCTGGGAATGGAGCCAGTGGAATTTGCGGATCTCTTCCTCGGGATCATTGGCGAAGTTGATGTTGCCGTACCATTCGAGCAGCTGTTTTTTTCTGCGCTCGCGTATGGCCTCCATGATGCGGTCGTAGTGCCTGTCGTGGAGCAGGACGATTTCTCCGGCGTCGGAACTGAGTGATGTCAATTCGATTTTGGTCAGGAAATGGAGAAGGAAGCACGCGATTCCGGGGAAGAGGAAGATGATCCCGAGAAGATCGCCGTGGGCCATGGTGTAACCAGCCTGCGCCAGCCCCCAGGCCGAAAGGAGAATCCCTCCGTTGAACAGGGTTGCGTTCCGCTCCGAGGTGCGTTGCGGGTCCATGCCGATGGAGCCGTAGGGCAACTGGAAGGAGTGCGAACCATAGGCGTCGACCCTGGTGTAGGTCAGGGTGTCGGGTTCGAACTTGAACGTGAAGGTATTTGAAAATCGTCGCTGGGTGATGAGCATGGGCGGAACTCTCCTGATTCAAGGCCGGTGCATCCGTGTAGGGTTAGGTGCTTCGGGCCGGTTTCGTCAAGAATTGTGGCGGAGCCGCGGAACGGCATCTCTGGACTGGATGCCCGCGGCGGAAAATTTGCGCAGACGGGCGGGCGGTGGGATGCTGAAAAGAAAAAAGGCCGCGTAATGCGACCTTGATTTCATGGTGCCGGGGGACAGAGTTGAACTGCCGACACGGGGATTTTCAGTCCCCTGCTCTACCGACTGAGCTACCCCGGCTCGACGGAAGACCGTTACTATGGAAATCGGCCTGCTTTGGCAAGCTAAAAAATGGGATTTGCAAAATTTGTGGTCGGGAGGGGCCGTCGGCAGGGGTCGATGAGTCGCCGGCACATCCGAAAGGTCGATGACGTTTCGTGCCGGGCTCGGCAGAAAAGAAAAAAGGCCGCGTAATGCGACCTTTGATTTCATGGTGCCGGGGGACAGAGTTGAACTGCCGACACGGGGATTTTCAGTCCCCTGCTCTACCGACTGAGCTACCCCGGCAACGTGTGGTGAGAGGTGCTTTTATGCAAAGGCGATGGCGAAGGCAAGAGGGAATTTTGTACTTTCCGAATTTCCTTCGTTTTGTTCAAACCAACTTCCGGCAGCAGGGCTGCCGGCGTGAAGATTGGTCCGCGCCCCGCAATTAAATTCATCAGGATGGCCCGCCCTGCATGATTCGAACATGCGACCAACGGATTCGAAGTCCGGTACTCTATCCAGCTGAGCTAAGGGCGGAATTGGGGATTAATGGTGATGCTTGTCGGGTCCGTGTTCCTTGTTCAGGGAATAGACGATAAGGCCGACGCAGCAAAGGCCCAGGGCAAGAATGAGTCCAGAAAACATGGGATGCCTCCTCTTGATTATGATCTAGTCCAAAAACATAGGCGAGATCCTTCTTGACTTCAAGTGCTTTTCTTCACAAGTCGGTAGCAGCTTGAGGCGACGGGGTGGCGTTTTGAAGCGGTGGAGAGTATGTGACCCTGATTGCGGAGAAAACTTTTCAAACAACCGGTTCCGGAGTGTTTTATGAGAATATTGAAATGCGGTTTGTGCATGATTTATTTCTGTTTCTTTTCCCTTCCTGCCTGGGGCGCGGAGACCTTGACCATGCGGGAAGCCGTGGAGATCGGACTGAAGTCGAATCCTTCGGTTCTGGCCGCGCGCGAGGCGCTTATGGCCTCGGACTATGCCGTCAAATCGGCCAAGGCGGCTTTTGGGCCATCCTTCAGTACGCAGTATGGCTACACCCGGCTCGACGAACGGCCGCGTTCCTTCGGGGTCAACGCGGGCACACTGGACAACTGGGAACTTGCCTTCAATGTGCACCAGCCGCTGTTCACCGGATTCAACCTGTTGACGACGCACGAAAGAGCCATCTTGGAGAAGGAGCAGGTCGCATCGCAGATCGACAATGTCGAGCTGCGGCTGATCGTCGCCATCCAGGACACGTTCCTGCGTTTGCTGCAGGCGCGGGAGAATGTGCGCTCCGCCGAGGATTCCCTTGTCCGACTGCGGTCACAACTGAAGGTGAACACCGCGTTTTACGAGGTCGGCCTGCGTCCCAAGCTCGACATGTTGCAGGCCCAGGTGGACGTGGCCACGGCCGAGCAGTTGCTGTTGACCGCAGAAAACAACGAAGCGACCTTGATCGCCCAGCTGAACACGTTGCTCGGCAAGAGTGTGGAGGCGGATGTAAGCTATGTCGGAGAATTGCGCTATTTTCCCATGCCTTTGACTCTCGAAGAATGCCTGGAGCGCGCGGGCCGGCATCGTCCGGATCTGCGCATTGCCCGTCAGGCCGTCATGCTGGCGGAAAAGGACAAGGTGCTGGCGGCGGTGCCGTACTATCCGCAGGTGGCCGCCGATTTCAATTACATCCGCCAAGGGGAGGATCCCCTGGTGCACGGCGGAGACTACCATGCGCCCAGCCAGTGGAACGCACAGGTCGGGATGAAGTGGACCTTTTTCGAATGGGGAAAGACCTATTACGGGGAAAAGCAGGCGGAAAAAAATGTGAGCCGGCTGGGTCAGGAGTATCTGAATCTTGAGAATGACGCCTCGTTTGAGGTCAAGAAGAGCTTTTTGCAGATTCAGGCCGCTGAAAAACGCATCTCTGCCGCGAGGCAGGGGCTGATCGCCGCCAAGGAGAGCTACCGCATGGCAGTGGCCAGGTACGAAGCTCAGGTGGGCACCAACACTGACGTGCTCGATGCCCAATCAAAGCAGACGCTCAGCGAAGCCAGCCTGCACGAGGCACTGTCGGATTATGAGCGCTCCGTGGCCGAGCTTTATGGGGCCATGGGCCAAAGAAATCCGGAGCTTTTGGCTCAGTGAGGGAAGTCTGGAGCTCTTTTTAGAATCCAAGGCCAAAATCGAAGAAAGCCGGACCCTTTTCAGGATCCGGCTTTTTTTATGCCTTTTCGCCTGGGCATGGCGCATTTCTTTTCCGCGAGAACCGCAAGCTCGGTCAGCCTTTCGTCCACGGCTGCGTAGATGGAGTTTTGCGAGAAACGGCCGTCCTTCAGGCGTTCTCCGGCTCTCTTGCCGGTCAGGAACTCCATGGCCTCCTCGATGGTGCTGACGGGATGGATATGAAATTGTCGGTCCTTTATGGCCTGCAGCACATTGTCCCGAAGCACCAGGTGTACGATGTTGTCCCTGGGAAGCAGCACTCCCTGCTGGCCGGTGAGGCCACGTCGCCTGCAGACTTCGAAAAAGCCTTCAACCTTGTGCGTGACCCCGCCCACGGCCATGATGGCCCCCGACTGGGAAATGGCTCCGGTAAAGGCCAGATCGAGGCGGATCGGCACGTTTGAAAGGGCGGAGAGCAGGGCCGCGAGTTCCGCGCCCGACGCGGAGTCCCCATCGACCTGGGCGTAGCTTTGCTCGAAGCACAGGCTGCCGGTCAGGACGAGTGGCTTGTTGCGGGCAAACAGGTTCACGAAATAGCTTTTGAGGATCATCATGCCCTTGGTGTGGATCGGGCCGCCGAGTTCGGCTTCACGTTCCAGGTCCATGATGCCGCCGTGGCCCACACCCACAGTGCAGGATATCTGATGCGGCAGGCCCATGACGTAATCCCCGACCTGGGTCACGGACAGGCCGTTGGCCACGCCGACTCCCTGCCCTTGGGTGCGGACCTTGATGGATCTGCGATCGTATTCACGCAGGAACTCCTCCTGGTACAGGTTGGTCCTGTATTCGCGTTCCTCAAGGGCCTGCTTCACGATGACGGCGTCAATGACCCGTTTGTCCTGGGTGATGGCCAGGGCATTGGATTCGATCATGATCTCGCGCAAATGCGAAAAATGCAGGGACAGGCGCTCCCGGTCTTCGGCCATGCGGGTAGAGTAATTCACCAATTCCGCGAAGGCGTCCTTCGTGAATCCACGCAGGCCGGTTTCGCGTCCGGCGCGATCCAGGGCCTGGGCATACCCGGTGATGGACTCGGGGGTGCGCTCGACGGTGTCCTGAATATGCGCCTTGAGCTTGAATATCTTCCGGAACCGCTCGTCATGCATGTAGAGCAGTTCGTATGTCTCGTCGTCGCCGATGAGCAGAACCTTGAGGGAGAGCGGAATCGGGTCCGGACTGATGGTGCGAGTGCGCAGCAAGTCGTAATGATCCGTAGGGTCGTCCAGGCTCGACTGCTTGGTGCGCAGGCAGCGCAGCAGGCCTTCCCAGGCGGCGGGGTGGTTCAGGAGGTCGTCCACGCGCAAGATGAGGAATCCGCCATTGGCGCGATGCACCGCCCCGGCTTTGATCAGGGAGAAATCGGTGTAGTAGGTGCCCCATTCCGTTTCACGCTCCACGCAGCCGAGGAGGTTGAAAAAGCCGGGGTTGATTTCCTTGACCACGGGCGCGCCGGTGACTTCGGAATTGTCCACAAAGAGGTTGACGTCGTAGCGCTGGAAAAAGGAATCCGACAGGCCTTCCCCCTGCTGTTCCGGCCCGGTGCGGGGCTCGCGCTCCTGCCGACCCTGATAGTGGGGAAGGTTTTCAAGAATGTCTTCCTTGAAGGCATCGAAATATTTCTTGAGCGCCTTGTTCTCGGTGAATTTTTTGTGGATGGGCATAAGCAGACGGTCCACGAGGCTTGCGGCATGCTCTTGCGCCAATTGCACCTCCTTGGCCCGGAATTCCTGCTCGCTTTTATTGACCAACCGTGAAAGGTCCGCGATGGTGTTAAGGACGGCACTGCTCTGGTCCTTGAGAATTTTCTTCTGGGAGGACTCAAGACGTTCGAATTCTTCCGAACTGAGGACCTTGCCGTCCACCAGTGGCGTCAGTGAAACCGCTCCGGTGTCATCGATGTTCAGACTGAACCCTTTTTTCTGGGCGGCTTCATCCATCCTGTCCATCAGATCGTCCCGCACCAGGGCCAGTTTGGTGAAGAGCTTGTTCTGGAGCCTGAGGTAGCTGGCCTGCTCGAAATGACGCGGCAGGTCGCGGCGTAGACGTTTGACGACGCGCTGCAGGTTCTCTTTGAGAACTTTGCCCTGACCGGGCGTCAGGCTGACCAGGAGCGGCTTGTCGGGATTGTCGAAGTTGTTCAGATAGACGAGGTCTGGAGGCGTCGTTCCTTCCTTGGCCCGGGGGAGAAGAAAGTTCTCGACAAGATATGTCCGTCCAAGTCCCGGTTCTCCGGCGACATAAACATTGTATTCCATGCCCGGAATGGAGAGCCCCATTTCCAGGGCCTTGCGGGCTCTGGGCTGGAACAGGCAAACGGCGTTCGTGTTGTCGCGGATATCGTTGCTGCGCAGGATCTTGCGTGGGTCCGGCTCGATCTTGAGTTGACGGGCTTTGAGTTCAGGGATGTTTTTCATTGATTCTCGTGCTGCCGGCTTTTATGCCGGGGTTGTTGATTTCGTGTCCGGGCATAGTGCGAATAGGTCCTGCTGGCAAGCCAACCTCTTCCGGCGGCAGTGGGTTTAATAATTGATGGATGTGCGCGCAGGGCATGGGTGGAGGGGTTTTAAAATTCATCAGGCGAAAAACTTTGGTTGACGC
Organism: Desulfomicrobium macestii; assembly: GCF_014873765.1. Classification (NCBI taxonomy): domain Bacteria; kingdom Pseudomonadati; phylum Thermodesulfobacteriota; class Desulfovibrionia; order Desulfovibrionales; family Desulfomicrobiaceae; genus Desulfomicrobium; species Desulfomicrobium macestii. Next base: position 20,325 of record NZ_JADBGG010000011.1, read on the forward strand.
GAAGTTGGGGGGTGTGGTAGCCCCGACTTCGATTTGTGATTTATTGCACGAACGATCTGGGACAGCAAAAACCCATCGAGACGAACATATGCTCTTTAACAGGAAAAATTCCAAACATTTCGAGTCGCTGGGTATTGCTTCGGTGATGGGGCTTCAGTTGGTATCCGGGGTGGTAGTGGGCTTTGCCATGGGCTACTATCTCGACAAATATTTCGGAACAAAACCTTGGTTGACGCTGATTTTTTTGGTGTTTGGCATCATCGCCGGATACAGGAACATGTTTCGGGAAATGCAGCGTATCCAGAAGAAAGAAGCGGAAGCCGATGCTCGCAACAATGCAGAAGAAGATTGAGCGCGTCCTCTACGCCCGGGGATTTCACGTCCCGGAGGTGCGCAAGATGGCGTTGCGACAGGTTTACTTTCTGCTTGGAGCCCTGCCGGCGCTGGCTTTTGGCTGGAAAGGCCTGGACCTTGCAACCGGTGTGCTGCTTGGAACCCTCAACTTTCTGGCGCTGGCCAAGTTGATTCAGGAATTGGTCTATTTGCAAAAAAGTGCTGTGGTTGTTCAGATTTTCAGCTTTTACGGACGCCTGATGATAACGGCATTGGCCTTTTATGTGCTGATCGCCCATCTGGGTTCCTCCGGTGTCTGGCTGCTGATGGGATTTTCCACTGTGCTGATCAATATTTTGCTTTGGGGAATGTCACAATTTTTGGGGAAAACTTCTAAGGAGGCGTAAAAATGGCAGGGGATTTACATCCAATTTTCTTAGTAGAGGAAGTAGTAAAAGCCATTGGTCTCGTGGACGCTCATGGTCACAGCTTGATACCGGGCCAAGTCCTCCACGCGTGGGTGGTCATGGGTGTGCTCATCGCTCTTGGCATATTGGCCACGAAAAAACTCTCCCTTGTTCCTAAAGGGTTGCAGAATTTTTTTGAGCTGCTCATCGAATCATTAGAGAACTTTGTCGTTGCCAACATGGGCGAAGACGGTCGAAAGGTCTTCCCGGTACTTGCGACCCTGTTTATTTTCATCCTGTTCAGCAACTACGAAGGTCTGGTGCCCGGCCTGGACGCTCCTACCGCGAACATCAACACCACTCTGGCCATGGCCGTGTTCGTGTTTGTGTACTACCAGTACTGGGGGTTCAAGCTGCATGGATTCCACTACATCCATCACTTCACCGGGCCTGTTCCGTGGCTTGCTCCGCTTATCTTTCCCATCGAGGTAATCGGGCATTTCGCACGCATGCTTTCGCTCTCTTTGCGACTTTTCGGAAACATCAAGGGTGAGGAAATCGTGCTGGTCCTGCTGTTCATGCTGGCCCCGGTCGTATCCACCGTTCCGATTTACTTCCTGTTCATGTTGCTGAAAGTCATCCAGGCTTTGGTCTTCTTCATGCTGTCCATGCTTTATCTGAAGGGAGCATTCGAAGAGGCGCACTAATTTGGGGGAAATGGTCTTTTCGACCACTAATCATTATACGTTTTAGGAGGTTTTTGAATCATGCGTAAAGGTTTTCTGTCCGTACTGGCCACTGTCGCTCTGGTAGCTGTCGCTTCTTCCGCTTTCGCCGCTGACGCTGCTCCTGAAGTCATCTCCACCATCGCTTGGGCTGCTTCCTTGGGAATGGCCATCGCCGCTGCTGGTTGTGGCATCGCTCAGGGTCTCGCCGTCAAGGCTGCTTGCGAAGGCACCGCCCGCAACCCCGAAGCTTCCGGCAAAATCACCGTGACCATGCTGATCGGTCTTGCTTTGATCGAATCCCTGGCCATCTACGCCTTGGTTGTTAACCTGATCCTGCTGTTCGCCAACCCCTTCGTTGGCTAACTCTGATCGAAAAAGGGGGGGAGGCCCAGCCTCCCCCCTTTTTTTGGCTATTTTAATGAAATAGCTCACAAAGTTATTGTTTGGAGTCATTTTGAAAAGCGCCCACATACCTCGCGCCACAATTCAGCGATTGGCTGTCTACGTACAAGTTTTGGAGACGCTCCTTCAAGAGGGCGATTCCGTCATATCTTCCGACGGCCTGGCCCGTGCTTGCGGCGTAAATCCTTCGCAGATTCGAAAAGATTTGGCATATTTTGGTGAATTCGGCGTGCGAGGCGTTGGATACTATGTTCAGGATTTGCTGACCGCCATCAAACAGTCTCTTGGCATCGACCGGACATGGAATGTCGCGTTGGTCGGAGTCGGCAATCTGGGGCGGGCATTGCTCAGGCATGGCATTTTCAGGCGTCGCGGGTTTATTCTCGTGGGAGCCTTTGATTGCGATCCCTTCAAGATTGGCGAGGAAGTCGCCGGTCTGGAGGTCGTCTGTTCGCGCAGACTCAAGGAAAAAGTCAGCGAACTCGAGATTGAAATAGGAATCATCACGACACCTCCCGAACGAGCGCAGCGTGCCGCCAACTACCTGATTGAAGCGGGTGTGCGGGGCATCGTGAATTTCGCGCCGGCCAGAATCTCGGTTCCGGAAAATGTTGCCGTTGAATACGTGGACTTCATGCACCATATTTTTTCCGTGGCCTTCAATATTTCGATAAATCAGGCCAAGGGCCTTTCCTAACTCCCTTTTTTTTCCAATTCAGGTTACGTGAATTTCGGCTTGCCATTCGTCTCCGAGTGGTTTAGTTGTCCTCTCTCTTTTGAAACTGGAGGTTTCCCATGAAGAAAGATTTGCATCCCAAGGTTTATGAAACCGCGGTACGTTGTGCCTGCGGATACGAGTTCACTACCAAGTCCACAGTTGGCGCAGAACTCAATGTTGAAATTTGTTCGCATTGCCATCCCTTTTTCACGGGTGAGCAGCGTTTTATCGATTCTGCCGGTCGTATCGACAGGTTCAGAAAGAAATACGCCAGCCTGGCAAAATAATTGTTGAAATTTAGCCGACGTCGAGCACAGCATACACATGGTCGATAAATTAGAAAGTCTTGCGGCAAAGTACCGCGAACTTGAGCGCGAAATGAGTACTCCTGAGATTTTTCAGGATCAGGAGCGCTATCGGAAAATCGCCAAAAAGCATGCTGAGCTTGACGAGATCGTCAAGGCTTTCGAGCTCTACAAGACATTGCTTCGCGAGATGGCTGAAAATCAGGAGCTTGCCAAGGATCCAGATCCCGAGCTTTGCGAGATGGCCCAGGCGGAAATTGTCATTCTGAAAGCCAGGATCGGGGAGCAGGAGCGGTTGCTCAAACAGCTTTTGACCCCCAAGGATCCCCTGGATGAGAAAAACATCATCCTTGAGATCCGTGCCGGTACCGGCGGAGAAGAGGCGGCCCTGTTTGTGGCCGATATCTTCAGGATGTATTCGCGCTATGCCGAGCTGCATTCCTGGCGTGTGGAAGTTATGAGTAGCAGCGACACGGGGACTGGAGGCTTCAAGGAAATTATTGCGTCCGTTTCCGGGACCAATGTTTACAGCAAGCTCAAGTTCGAGTCGGGTGCACATCGGGTCCAGCGTGTTCCGGCAACCGAAAGTCAGGGCCGCATTCACACTTCCGCCATCACCGTCGCGATTCTTCCGGAAGCTGAAGAAGTCGATGTGAAGATCGATCCGACCGATATCCGGGTGGATGTGTTCCGTTCTTCCGGTCCTGGCGGGCAGTCGGTCAACACGACCGACTCGGCCATCCGCATCACCCATCTCGCCACGGGTCTGGTCGTCATTTGTCAGGACGAGAAATCGCAGCACAAGAACAAGGCCAAGGCCCTCAAAGTGCTGCGTTCCCGTCTTCTTCAGGCCGCCCAGGATGAGACGAAGAAGGCCTATGACGACAATCGCAAGTCACAGGTGGGCTCGGGCGATCGTTCCGAGCGCATTCGCACCTACAATTATCCGCAGGGGCGTGTGACCGACCACCGCATCAACCTCACGCTTTATAATCTTGATCAGGCCATGGAGGGTCACATCGATGACATCATTGATGGTCTGGTTCAGCATTACCAAGCAGAAGCCATGAAAGAAAGCTGAGGAGACTCGGCTTTTTTTTTGCCCATGCCGTCCCGCAAATCAATACTGGAGCACTGGGAGAAATTGCTGCTTGAAAGCGGTGTTGATTCCCCCCGCCTGTCCGCGCAGGTTCTGCTGGCGCATGTCCTTGGCATTTCCCGACTCGACATGCTCCTTGAGAGTGGCGCCTCGGTGGACGAGCCATGTCGCTTGCGGATGGCTGAACTTTGCAGGCGGCGAATGGCCGGCGAGCCCGTGGCGTACATTGTTGGCGAAAGGGAATTTTACGGATTTGCCTTCCACGTCGGCCCCGAGGTACTCATCCCCAGGCCCGAGACCGAGCTGATTATCGACCATTTGCTCGATTCGCTGGGCAAGGATTCATGCCTGAAGGTCCTGGATGTCGGTACTGGAAGCGGCGCCCTGGCCGTATCCTGTGCCAATCTTTTTCCCAACTTTCGGATTGTGGCGGTTGACATATCCTTTGATGCGCTAAAAGTCGCACGCAAGAATGCGCGGCTTCACAATGTCACGGACCGGATTCTCTTATTGCAAGGAGATCTGCTCGAATCTCTGCGCACGGATGTTTTCGATGTCGTGCTCGCAAATCTTCCCTACGTACCCCTGTCCACGCGAGAATCACTCAGTCGGGAAGTGCTTTGCCATGAACCGGAAATCGCACTTTTTTCCGGTCCTGACGGTCTGGATTGTTATCGTGCCCTGGCTCTGTCGCTTCGCGGCGCCATGAAGCCCGGAGCCCTGCTCCTGTGCGAAATTGACCACACCCACGGACAGGCCATGACCGAGTTGTTTTCAGGGATCGCCAGGGATGTGCGTATCGTGCAGGATTATGCTGGGCTGGACCGAGTGGCGATTGTTGTTTTTTAGCACTTAATATGTTGTCTGAAAGGAACTGTCATTGAGGCGGATGTGTGTAGTTCGGTTAAACGTGATTGATTTCGGGTTGTTGCGTTTGCAGAATTTGTGGCATGAAGTTTGATAACAGCTGGTCATGAAACAGACTACACTACGAAAAGAAGTTCGATGCTCCGGCGTCGGTTTGCATAGCGGCCAGAAGGTTGAGATGGTTCTCAAGCCCGCGCCTGCCGATACAGGGGTCATTTTTTCCTTGTCGACCAAGAGCGGGCGACAGGTCGTGGTGCCGGAGCCTGGAAAGGTCGTAGGCACAGGGTTGGCCACAACTTTGGGCACTGCGGGGGCCAAGGTTTCCACGGTGGAACACCTTCTTGCCGCCCTGGTCGGTTTGGAAATAGACAATGTCCTAGTCGAAGTTGATGGAGAGGAAATCCCCATTCTCGATGGGAGCGCTTCCGTATACGTGTACCTGATCAATTCCGCCGGGATCCGGGTTCTCGATCGTCCCCGCGAGGTTGCCAAGATCAAGCGTACCCTTGTTTTCGAACAGGACGGAAAACGCGTTGTGGCCAAGCCCTTCAATGGTTTGAAGATTGATTATCAAATCAACTTCCCGCATCCGCAGATCGGCACGCAGAATTTTAGTTTCGAGTCCACTCCGCTTACTTTCTCCCACCGCATCGCCCGGGCCAGAACATTCGGGTTCATGAAAGATGTTGAGTGGTTGCAGAAAAACGGTCTGGCTCTTGGCGGTTCACTCGAAAATGCGGTTGTCTTTGACGACTACGGAGTGGTCAATCCTGAAGGCTTGCGTTTCACAGACGAAATGGTCCGCCACAAAATTTTGGATTTCATGGGTGATATAGCTGTGGGAAGTCATCGCATTTGGGGTCATTTTGAAGTCTCCTGTTCCGGTCATGACTTCAACAACAGATTCATGCGTTATCTTTTTGATAATCAGTCAGAGTTCCTGGATTTTGTTGCTCTTGAAGACACTGTAAGCCATGCCAAATGCCCTGACCCGGTGCTTGTGCCTGTAGGGGTGCCTGCCTGGGCCTGAGTCGAAAAGCGTCGAAAGACGCTTTTTTTAATTTCCTGAAAAATAATGCTTGCCTTTGAGATTGAATGCTCATAATGACTTCGTTCTCACGGGCTGGCGTAGCTCAACTGGTAGAGCAGCTGATTTGTAATCAGCAGGTTGCGGGTTCAAGTCCCATCGCCAGCTCCAGGTGATGGAGGGGTTCCCGAGTGGCCAAAGGGAACAGACTGTAAATCTGTCGGCGTACGCCTTCGGAGGTTCAAATCCTCCCCCCTCCACCAAGAAGAAGCCGTGAAAACCAGTAGGAGACAGAGATCATGCTGTCGCCTGACTACTGAGATGAAATGCGGGAGTAGCTCAATGGCTAGAGCATCAGCCTTCCAAGCTGAGGGTTGCGGGTTCGAGTCCCGTTTCCCGCTCCATTTCCTCGTCTCACCAGTCTTGCGCCTCCATTTTTCCTCATCTCTTCTTAAGTAGCATTCACTTATACATATATAGTAATTCGTAATTTTATTAGGGGGTAATGTATGGCCAAGCAAAAATTTGAAAGAAAGAAGCCGCACGTCAATATTGGTACGATTGGTCATATCGACCATGGCAAGACCACGTTGACCGCCGCGATCACCAAGATCGCGAGCCTCAAGGGCGGTGGATCCTATGTAGCGTTCGATGAGATCGACAAGGCTCCTGAAGAAAAGGAACGCGGTATCACCATTGCCACCGCGCACGTCGAGTACGAGACCTCCAAGCGTCACTACGCTCACGTGGATTGCCCCGGTCACGCCGACTACATCAAGAACATGATCACCGGCGCGGCCCAGATGGACGGCGCGATCATCGTTGTCGCCGCCACCGACGGTCCCATGCCCCAGACTCGTGAGCACATCCTGCTCGCTCGTCAGGTCGGCGTTCCCTATGTCGTGGTTTTCCTGAACAAGGTTGACTTGGTTGACGACGAAGAGCTGATCGAACTGGTCGACATGGAAGTTCGTGAACTCCTGTCCAAGTACGAGTTCCCCGGCGATGACGTTCCTGTCATCCGCGGTTCCGCACTGAAGGCTCTTGAGAGTGACAGCGCCGACACCGATGAGGCCAAGTGCATCCTCGAGCTGCTCGACGCCTGCGACGCATACATTCCCGATCCGATCCGCGAGACCGAGAAGCCCTTCCTGATGCCCATCGAAGACGTTTTCTCCATTTCCGGTCGCGGCACAGTCGTCACCGGTCGTGTTGAGCGCGGCATCGTCCGCGTCGGTGAGGAAGTCGAGATCGTCGGTATCACCGACACCCGCAAGACGACTTGCACCGGTGTTGAAATGTTCCGCAAGCTTCTTGACGAAGGCCAGGCCGGCGACAACATCGGCGCCCTGCTTCGCGGTATCAAGCGTGACGACGTCGAGCGTGGCCAGGTTCTGGCCAAGCCGGGCAGCATCACCCCGCACACGAAGTTCTCTGCCGAAGTGTACGTCCTGAGCAAGGAAGAAGGCGGCCGTCACACACCTTTCTTCTCCGGCTATCGTCCTCAGTTCTATTTCCGTACGACAGACATCACCGGTGTGGTGACTCTGGACGAAGGCGTAGAAATGATCATGCCTGGTGACAACACGACTTTCCATGTGCATCTGATCAACCCGATCGCCATGGAAAAGGGTCTTCGCTTCGCTATCCGCGAAGGTGGACGTACCGTTGGCGCTGGTGTTGTTTCCGAAATCGTGGAGTAAAGAATGCGCATTAATATCCTTCTTGCTTGTGGTGATTGCAAGCGTAGAAACTACGCTACCCAGAAGAACAAAAAGAACACGACTACGAAGCTTGAGCTGAGCAAATTCTGTCCTTTTTGCGGAAAGCACACGAAGCATCGCGAATCTAAATAGTGTAATGCGGATGCTGCCCAAGCAGCATCTGCATTGAAAATTTCCCTCACGCAGGCCAGTAGCTCTAACGGTAGAGCATCGGACTCCAAATCCGAGGGCTGGGGGTTCGAATCCCTCCTGGCCTGCCATACATTTACTAGCGATGGACATAATGAAAAAGAATGCCGAAGCAGAATTGCAAAAACAAGGAATCATGCAGAAGTTAACTGATCTGCGTGTATTCTTTGACCAAGCAAAAGTGGAACTGAAGAAAGTTGTTTGGCCTGACAAGCAGGAGACCATCAGTACCAGTTCGGCGGTTTTGTTGTTGGTAGTCGTAATGGCACTCTTTCTTGGCGTTGTGGATTTGGTGCTGACCAAAATCATTGCAGCCGTTCTGTCCTAAGGCGAGGCCATCATGAGCGACGAACCTAAGGCGCGCTGGTATATAATTCACACATATTCGGGATTCGAACAGCGGGTGGAGCAGACGATCAGGGAAATGATCCGTACCGGACAGGCCAAGGGCTTGGTCGAAGACGTGATTGTTCCGACGGAAAAAGTGGTTGAGCTGATCAAGGGGCAGAAGCGCACCTCCACGCGCAAGTTTTATCCCGGTTATGCAATGGTCAAAATGGTGTTCACGGACGATTCATGGCACATGATTCAGTCCATTCCGAAAGTAACCGGCTTCATTGGCGGAAAAAGCCGACCGGTGCCGCTTACGGATAAAGAAGCGCAGAGAATTCTGGCGACAATCGAAACCAGGAAAGAACAGCCCAGGCCAAAATTTCATTTTGAACGTGGTGACGACGTCCGTGTAATTGACGGTCCTTTTGCAAATTTCAATGCCACGGTTGAAGATGTGAATTACGATAAAGGCAAATTGCGTGTCTCGGTATCTATTTTCGGAAGACAAACGCCGGTTGAGCTGGACTTTGTTCAGGTGACCAAAGGCTGATAATTTTTAGATATGAGGTGGTGTTATGGCCAAAAAAATTAATGCAATAATCAAACTGCAACTTCCCGCAGGAGCTGCGAACCCTTCACCCCCGGTGGGCCCTGCCTTGGGTCAGCATGGTGTGAATATCATGGAGTTCTGTAAGGCGTACAACGCCAAGACTCTCAATGATAAGGGTACGATCATTCCGGTTGAGATCACGGTCTTTTCCGACCGTTCTTTCACCTTTATCACCAAGACTCCTCCGGCTGCAGTGCTTTTGGTCAAGGCTGCCAAGCTGCAAAAGGGATCTGGTGAGCCCAACAAGAAAAAGGTTGGGAAGGTGAGCATGGCTCAAATCGAGGAAATTGCGAAGATCAAGATGCCCGACCTTTCGGCTTATGATCTGAATGCCGCATGCAAGACCATTATGGGCACTGCACGCAGCATGGGAATTGAAGTGGAATAAGGGAGTAAGCGAGCTATGCCCAAGCACGGAAAAAAATTTCAGAAAGTATTTGAGGCCATCGATGGTCTCAAGATGTACGATGTGGCTGAAGCTGTCGAGTTGGTTCTCAAAAGCTCGTATGCCAAGTTTGACGAGACCGTTGACGTCGCAGTAAATCTTGGAGTCAATCCCAAGTACTCCGATCAGATGGTGCGCGGTGCTGTATCCATGCCCCACGGCCTGGGCAAGACTGTCCGCGTGGTCGCCTTCTGCAAGGGTGAAAACGAAGAAAAGGCTCTGAGCGCCGGTGCCATTGCGGCAGGCGGAGATGAGCTCGTCGAGAAGATCAAGGGCGGCTGGCTCGAATTCGACAATGCCGTAGCCACTCCCGATATGATGGGACACGTCGGCAAGATCGGTAAGATCCTCGGACCCCGTGGTCTCATGCCCAATGCCAAGACCGGCACGGTCACCGTCGAGCTGGAGAAGGCCATTCAGGAACTGCTCGCGGGCAAGGTGGAGTTCCGTGTGGACAAGGCCGGCGTTATCCATGCTCCCATTGGCAAGGTATCCTTCGGTTCCGAGAAGCTGCTTGGCAACCTGCGCACGGTAATCGATGCGCTGATCAAGCTCAAACCCTCCACCGCCAAGGGTACGTATGTGAAGGCAGTGTCCCTGTCCTCCACTATGGGACCGGGCGTCAAGGTTGACGCTGCTTCCCTGCGCAAAGCGGGTGAATAAGTTTCAAAACAAGTAGATGAGTCAGAGAATGCAGGTGGATCTTCCTTAATATCCTGCTGAGACTGCTTTGGCTCAGTCTGCCTAGCTATAGAGAGGTATGTGGTGAATAGGGCAGAAAAAGCAAAAATCATCGATGGCCTGAAGGAGAGGGCTGACAAGGCGAGCATCGCCATTGTCACGGATTTCCATGGGCTCAAAGTGGCAGAGCTTACTCCCTTGCGTGCAAAATTGCATGAGGTGGGGTGCGACTATCAGGTCGTGAAGAATACTCTGGCACGGAAAGCTTTCATGGAAGGACCGCATGTGGTACTCAATGATCATTTGAAGTACAACTGCGCCGTGGCTTTCGGTTATGACGACCCTGTCGTCGCTGCAAAGGTCCTGGTTGAGTTTGCAAAGAAGAACGACAAGTTTTCCGTGCGTTATGCCAGTCTTGAAGGCAAGTTCCTGGAAGAGGCATCCATTAAGGCCCTTTCCGAGTTGCCCGGACGCGAACAGCTGCTTGCATCTGTTCTGGGTACGATGAACGCGGTTCCGCAGAATTTCGTTTCTCTCTTTGCCAATGTTGTTCGAGGTATGGTCAATGTACTGACCGCTCTCAAAGACAAAAAAGAAGAATGAGCCAAAGCTAATATTTAGGAGGATAAAATGTCTGATATCACCAAAGAACAGGTTGTCGAATTTATTGCTAACATGACTGTGTTGGAACTCTCCGTCTTCATCAAGGAACTCGAAGAGAAGTTCGGCGTATCCGCCGCAGCTCCCGTTGCCGCTTTCGCCGCTGCTCCTGCAGCCGCTGCCGAAGCCGCTGAAGAAGAGAAGACCGAATTCGATGTCGTCCTGACCGAAGCCGGCGCCAACAAGATTGGTGTCATCAAGGTTGTGCGCGCTCTGACCAGCCTGGGTCTGAAAGAAGCCAAGGCCAAAGTCGACGAGACTCCTTCCGTGATCCTGGAAGCCGCTGCAAAGGACGCCGCCAACGACGCCAAGAAGCAGCTTGAAGAAGCTGGTGCAAAGGTTGAAATTAAGTAGTTTTTTGCTTTCTGTTTGACTTTTCGTAAAGAGTGTAAGGGGAAAAAAACCTCTTACACTCTTTACGCCTTTTTGTGTAACACCACGCCTTAAGCGTCAGCATATGCGACTGAGTGATTTTTCACCATAGCTTCTCTCCCTTTGGTCCCAGAACGCTTTGCCTGCCCAGCAACATCCCATTTCCTGAGGGGAAACGATGAACAAACTGATCAAGAAATTCGGACGAATTAAAGATTCCATTGATATCCCTCATCTTTTAAGCCTTCAGCTTGATTCGTATAATAAATTTCTGCAGACCGACGTTCCTGCGAGCATGCGCACGGATATCGGTCTTGAAGGCGTTTTTCGTTCTGTTTTTCCGATTCATGATTTCAATAAGACGGCCACCCTGGAATATGTCAGCTACGATATCGGCAAGCCAAAATACGATGTCGATGAATGCATCGCCAAGGGTCTAACTTTCGAAGCTCCCTTGCGGATCAAGGTTCGCCTTGCCGTGTACGACGTCGATGAGGCGTCCGGCAGTCGCACCATCCACGACATCAAGGAGCAGGACATATATTTCGGAACGATCCCTCTCATTACCCAGAAGGGAACGTTTTTGATCAATGGCACCGAGCGCGTCATTGTTAACCAGCTGCAGCGTTCGCCCGGCATCATTTTCGAGCACGATTCGGGCAAGACTCATTCCAGCCGCAAAATCCTGTACAGCTGTCGCATAATCCCCATGCGCGGGTCCTGGCTGGATTTTGATTTTGATCACAAAGACATCCTGTATGTGCGCATCGATCGCCGTCGCAAAATGCCCGCCACGATTTTGCTCAAGGCCATGGGCATGACCAGCGAGGATATCCTCGACTACTATTACGCCAAGGAGACCTTTCGGCTGGAAGGAACCTCCGTTCTGCGTCGCGTCGAGGATTACAACTTCCGCAAGGAACTGGCCCATGCCGATGTAGTCACCTCTGACGGGACGGTGATTGTCGCTGCCGGCAAGGCTCTGACCAAGGGCATGTGGAAGCGGATGATCAAAGCCGGAATCGAGTATTACGAAGTTCGCCCCGATACGCTTGAGACGGAATATGCAGCCAAGGATATTGTCGACCCCGCTACCGGCGAGGTCATCCTGCGCGCCGGAGACCCCTTTGTCGCCAGCGCCGTGGAGAAATGTCTTAGCGCCGGCATTACCGAACTCGGTGCGATCTTTTCCTCGGGTGCCGAGGCGTCGGCGTGTTTGCGCGACACCCTGGCCATGGACAAGTGCGAAGATTTGGAGAGCGCTCAGATCGACATATACAAGCGTCTGCGTCCCAGCTCTCCGCCCACGGCCGAAATTTCCGCCAGTTTCTTCGACAACCTGTTCAGGAATGCGGATTATTACGATCTTTCACCAGTTGGACGCTATAAGCTCAATTCCCGTCTGAATCTGAGTCTGCCCATCGACCACCGCACCTTGTCCAATGACGACATCTTCCGGTCGGTCAAGAAGCTCATTCAGCTCAAGGACTCGCACGGACCCGCTGATGACATCGATCATCTCGGCAACCGCCGCGTGCGTCCCGTCGGCGAGCTGGTGGAGAATCAGTACCGCATCGGACTGGTGCGCATGGAGCGCGCCATCAAGGAGCGCATGAGCCTGCAGGAAGTAGCCACGCTCATGCCGCACGATCTGGTCAATCCCAAGCCGGTCACTGCGGTGCTGAAGGAATTTTTTGGCACGTCGCAGCTTTCCCAGTTCATGGACCAGACCAATCCCCTGTCCGAGGTTACACACAAGCGCCGACTGTCCGCTCTTGGACCCGGCGGTCTGACGCGTGAGCGCGCAGGATTCGAGGTACGAGACGTCCATCTGAGCCATTACGGCCGCATCTGCCCCATTGAAACTCCTGAAGGTCCGAACATTGGCCTGATCGTCTCCCTGACCACGCACGGACTGGTGAACGACTACGGCTTCATCGAGACGCCTTACCGGGTGGTCAAGGATGGGTTCGTCTCCGACGAGATCCAGTACATGGAGGCTTCCACCGAGAGCGGACACATCATTGCTCAGGCCAACGCCCTGTTTGGCGATGACCGTCAGTTCATCAACGCTCAGGTCGAGGCCCGGGTCGAGGGCGAGTTCGCCATCGTTCTTCGTGAGGAAGTGACGCTCATGGATATTTCTCCTGGGCAGATTGTTTCCATTTCTTCCGCGCTGATCCCCTTCCTGGAGCATGATGACGCAAACCGTGCGCTCATGGGTTCCAACATGCAGCGCCAGTCGGTTCCGCTTCTGGTGACCGAGGAGCCCCTTGTCGGTACCGGCATCGAGGGTAAGGTCGCCCAGGATTCCGGAAGCTGTCTCTTGGCCGAGGGTGACGGTGAAATCATGTACGTGGACGCGGACCGGGTAATCGTCTCCTATACTGACGATCTGTACCCGGAAGCCGGCGGCGTTCGTTTTTACGAAGTGCAGAAGTATCACAAGTCCAACCAGAACAGTTGCTTCGGCCAGAAACCCCGGGTTCAGATCGGGGACAAGGTCAAGAAGGGCGCGGTTCTGGCGGATGGACCGGCCATCCATAACGGAGAGCTGGCGCTTGGCAAGAATCTGCTTGTGGCGTTCATGCCCTGGTGCGGCTACAACTACGAAGACTCCATCCTGATTTCCGAGCGGGTTGTGAAGGAGGATGTCTATACATCCATCCACATCGAGGAATTTGATGTGTTCGCCCGCGACACCAAGCTCGGACCGGAGGAAGTCACCCGTGACATTCCCAACGTAGGCGAAGAAATGCTGCGCAATCTCGACGAGAGCGGCATCATTCGCATTGGCGCACGGGTAAAGCCCGACGACATCCTGGTCGGCAAGATCACGCCCAAGGGTGAGACGCAGCTGACACCGGAAGAGCGGTTGCTGCGAGCCATCTTCGGAGACAAGGCCCGCGACGTGAAGAATACCTCTCTCAAGGTTCCGCCGGGAATCGAGGGCACGGTAATCGACGTCAAGGTTTTTAACCGCCGATCCGGAGACAAGGACGAGCGCACACACTTGATCGAGAATTACGAGCTTGAGCGCATTGACGTGCGCGAGAGACAGCATGCTGCGGCCCTGACCGAGACCACCCGGCGCAAGATCTGGGAGGTATGCAAGGGCAAGAGCGTAGCCAAGACCATAATGGGCAAGCGCAAGGGCGAAGTGCTTCTTGAGGCCAACCAGCCCATCAAGGAAGATGTTTTTGCAGAAATTCCGCTGAAGAAGCTTGTGGGCGCATTCGCGGCCAAGGACGTTAACGAGGCCGTGAAAGTGCAGCTCGATTATTTCGACCTGCAGCTCAAGTTCGTCAAGGACGTCTACGAAAGCAAGCGCGGCAAGGTCACCGAGGGCGACGATCTGCCTCCGGGCGTCATCAAGATGGCCAAGGTCTATGTGGCCGTGAAACGTAAGCTCAATGTCGGCGACAAAATGGCCGGCCGTCATGGCAACAAGGGCGTTGTTTCCAACATCCTGCCGGAAGAGGACATGCCTTTCTTTGCCGACGGAACATCCATGGACGTGGTTCTGAATCCTCTGGGTGTGCCTTCGCGAATGAACATCGGCCAGATCATGGAAACCCATCTGGGCTGGGCGGCCAAGTCGCTTGGCCAGCAGATCGCGGCCATGGTCGATGAAGGCGTGGCCAAGGTCCGCAGCGAGATCAAGGACATTTTCGATTCTCCCGAGACCTCGGCGCTGCTTGATACCATGACCGATGACGAGGTGATTGAAGCTGCCCGGGATCTTAATCGCGGCATTATCATGAAAACTCCCGTTTTTGACGGCGCCGATGAGAGTGAAATCTGGGCGCTGCTCAAGAGAGCCGGCCTGCCCGAAGATGGAAAGGCGCTGCTTTTTGACGGTCGCACCGGAGTGCCTTTCCACAATAAGGTCACTGTCGGTTATATGTACTATTTGAAGTTGCACCACCTGGTTGACGAAAAAATTCATGCCCGCTCGACGGGTCCCTACTCCCTGGTCACCCAGCAGCCCCTCGGCGGCAAGGCCCAGTTTGGCGGACAGCGTCTTGGTGAAATGGAAGTCTGGGCACTGGAAGCATATGGCGCCGCCTATCTGCTGCAGGAGTTTTTGACGGTCAAATCCGATGATGTGAACGGTCGTGTGAAGATGTATGAAAAGATTGTGAAGGGATCCAATTTCCTCGAAAGCGGAATGCCCGAATCATTCAACGTATTGGTCAAGGAAATGATGGCGCTGGGTCTTGAAGTCACCCTCGTGGAAGACGACAAGAAGCGCCCGAGGAAGAGATGATCCCTCGGCAAGACCGGCCACAGCATTGCAATTCGACCAAAGCAAGAGGAATACACGATGAGTCTTGATGATCTTTTTACACAACGGGGCAGTGCATCCAGCTCTTTCAATAGCCAGAATCTCAAAGCGATCGGAATAAACGTCGCTTCTCCGGAGAAGATTCGCGAATGGTCTTTCGGTGAAGTAAAAAAACCCGAAACGATTAACTATCGTACATTTAAGCCGGAGCGGGACGGCCTTTTCTGCGCCAAGATCTTCGGTCCGGTAAAGGATTACGAATGCAACTGCGGAAAGTACAAGCGCATGAAGCATCGCGGCATTGTCTGCGAAAAGTGCGGTGTCGAAGTAATTGCCTCCAAGGTCAGGCGCGAGAGAATGGGGCACATTGAACTTGCCGCTCCGGTCGCTCACATCTGGTTCTTGAAGTCCCTTCCGTCCAAGATCGGCACCTTGCTTGATATGACCATGGCCGATCTCGAAAAAGTACTTTATTTTGATTCATATATAATTCTGGATCCAGGCGAGACGACCTTGCTGAAGAAGCAGGTCATTTCCGAGGAACAGTATTTTCAGATTCTCGATCACTATGACGACAACGCCATAACGGTCGGCATGGGTGCCGAATCCATCAAGATCCTGCTTCAGGAAATTGATTTGGCGAGCCTGCGAGTGGAATTGCGCGAGGAATCCCAGTCCACCCGCTCCCAGACCAAGAAAAAGAAGTTGGCCAAACGGCTGAAAATCGTCGAGGCATTTCTGGAATCCGGGAACAAGCCCGAGTGGATGGTCATGGACGTGATCCCGATCATCCCGCCCGAGCTGCGCCCCCTAGTTCCGCTCGACGGCGGCAGGTTCGCCACGTCGGACCTGAACGATCTGTATCGCCGGGTCATCAACCGCAATAACCGTTTGAAGCGGCTTTTGGAGCTTGGCGCACCGGACATCATCATCCGCAATGAAAAGCGCATGTTGCAGGAGTCCGTGGATGCCCTTTTCGACAACGGCCGCCGCGGTCGCGCCATAACCGGGACCAACGGGCGTCCGCTCAAATCCTTGTCCGACATGATCAAGGGCAAGCAGGGCCGTTTCCGTCAGAATCTTCTCGGCAAACGCGTCGACTATTCCGGACGTTCCGTTATCGTGGTCGGCCCGTATCTGAAACTCCATCAGTGCGGCCTTCCCAAGAAGATGGCTCTGGAACTCTTCAAGCCCTTCATCTATTCAAAGCTTGAGGAGCGGGGTTATGCCAGCACCATCAAGAGCGCGAAGAAGATGGTCGAGCGCGAGGAAATCGCCGTATGGGATATCCTCGAAGAGGTAGTGCGTGAATACCCCATTCTGCTGAACCGCGCACCGACATTGCATCGTCTTGGCATCCAGGCCTTTGAACCGATTCTGGTCGAAGGAAAGGCGATACGTTTGCACCCGCTGGTGTGTACGGCTTTCAACGCCGACTTTGACGGTGACCAGATGGCCGTGCATGTGCCTCTTTCGGTTGAGGCCCAGATCGAATGCCGCGTGCTCATGATGTCCACGAACAACATTCTGTCCCCGGCCAACGGTTCTCCAATCATCGTGCCTTCGCAGGATATCGTTCTTGGTCTGTACTTCCTGACCGTGGAGCGTCCTTTCGAGCGTGGCGAGGGCATGATCTTCGCCGATCCCGATGAGGTCATCTGCGCCTTTGACGCAAACCATGTGGAGATGCATGCCCGGATCAAGGTCCGCATCGACGGTGCATTGGTCGAGACCACCCCCGGGAGAATCATCATCCGCGAGATCGTGCCGACGGAAGTTCCTTTCGAGGTGTACAACCGCGAGATGAGCAAGAAAGTTATCGGCCGTCTGGTGGGCGAAGCCTATCGTCTGGCCGGCACCAAGGCCACGGTCATTCTGTGCGACAAGCTCAAGGATTTGGGTTTTGAGTATTCGACCCAGGCCGGCATTACCGTCGGCGTGAAGGATCTGACCATCCCGCCAGCCAAGTCCGGCATCCTGGACCGCTCCCACACGGAAGTTTCGGATATCGAGCAGCAGTACCGCGAGGGTATCATCACCCGCACGGAAAAATACAACAAGGTCGTTGACGTCTGGACAAAGGCGACCAATGACGTGGCCGACGCCATGATGCGGGAGCTCAAGTACGACACCGTGCTCAACCCGAAGCAGGATGATTCCCCGCATGTCAAGCATGCGCTGCGTTGGGAAGTTTCCAAGCTCAAGGAAGAGCGCTGCAACAGCTTCAACTCGGTGTTCATGATGGCCAACTCCGGCGCCCGAGGCAATCAGGACCAGATGCGCCAGCTGGCCGGCATGCGTGGTCTGATGGCCAAGCCCTCCGGTGAAATCATCGAGACGCCCATCACCTCGTCCTTCCGTGAAGGGTTGACCATTCTGCAGTACTTCACGTCCACGCACGGAGCACGCAAAGGTCTCGCCGACACCGCGCTCAAGACCGCGAACTCGGGCTACCTGACACGCCGTCTGGTCGACGTGGTGCAGGATGTCATCGTCAGCGAGCATGACTGCAAGACGGTTGACGGTATCGAGCTCACGCACGTCACCAAGAGCGGTGAAATCACCGTGCGTCTGAGTGAGCGCGTTCTTGGCCGGACAGCCATGTACGACATTCTTGATCCTGAAACCGGCGAGGTTTTCATCCCCGCCAATGCAATGATCAACGAGGAATTTGTCTCCGAGATCGAACGGCGCAACATCTCGACCATCACCATCCGTTCCGCGCTGACATGCAAGGCGAAGCACGGGGTGTGCGCGCTGTGTTATGGTCGCGACCTGGCGCGGGGCCATCTGGTCAATGTCGGTGAGGCTGTAGGCATCATCGCCGCCCAGTCCATCGGTGAGCCTGGAACGCAGTTGACCATGAGAACATTCCACATCGGTGGTACCGCCTCCAAGGAAATCGAGCAGAGCAGGTATGAGGCTCTGAACAAGGGTCGGATCGTTCTCTCTCGTGTGCGGACGGTTACCAATAACCGTGGGGAGCGCATGGTTCTCGGCAAGAGCGGCCAGCTGCGCATTGTCGATGATCAGGGCGTCGAACGTGAAAAATACGCGTTGCCTTCCGGCGCGAAGCTGTATTTTGAGAACGGTGCCGAAGTCAAAAAAGGCGATCGTCTGGCTGAATGGGATCCCTTCAACGAGCCTTTCGTCACGGATGTCGAGGGTGTTGTCCATTTCACGGACATCATCGAAGGCCGCACCGCTCAGGAGCGTATAGACGAAGCCACGGGCAAGTCGACTCTGACGGTTATTGAATTCAGGTCGTCGAGCTTCCGTCCAGGCATCTCCATTTGCGATGAGAATGGCGTCTGCAAGACCAAGCCGGACACGGGAACTCAGACTTCCTATGCACTGCCGGTTGGCGCCATCGTCATGGTCAACGACGGTGATGTGGTCCAGCCGGGCGACATCATCGCACGTAAGCCGCGTGAAACCATGAAGACCAAGGACATCGTCGGTGGTTTGCCCCGCGTTGCCGAACTCTTCGAGGTGCGCAAGCCCAAGGATCAGGCGATTCTGTCCGAAATCGACGGTATCGTCAGCTTCGGCCCCGACTCCAAAGGCAAGCGTAAGCTTATTGTCGAGCCGGAAGTGGGAGACGCCCGCGTCTACCTCATTCCCAAAGGCAAGCATATCAGTGTTGGTGAAGGTGACTTCGTTGAGAGCGGAGAGCTGCTGACAGAGGGCACCCCGGATCTTCACGACCTGCTCAAGGTCAAGGGTGAAAAATACCTGGCCTTTTACCTGGTCGAAGGAGTGCAGGACGTGTACCGTTTCCAGGGTGTTTACATCAATGACAAGCACATTGAGATCATCGTCCGCCAGATGCTCAAGAAATTGCTGGTCATCGATCCGGGCGAGACAGGTCTGCTCATGGGCGAACAGGTCGATAAGGCCAAGTTTGCCAACATCAACGCCAAGTGCGTAGGCACCGGGATGCTGCCGGCGACTGCCGAGCCGCTGGTGCTCGGAATCACGCAGGCATCCTTGTCCACGGAATCGTTCATCTCCGCGGCGTCCTTCCAGGAGACGACAAAGGTGCTGACCGAAGCCGCGTTGATTGGTAAAAAGGATTACCTCTACGGCCTCAAGGAAAATGTCATTGTCGGCAGATTGGTCAACGCCGGAACCGGGTTCAGATCTTATATCGAAAATGGAATTGTGGTTCCGGATCAGCCGGAAAGCCCAGACAAGTTCCTGGAAGATTTGGAGAAAGATCCGTTTTTCATGGGACAATAACTTTTTATTGTCTCGGCAGTTGAGTTGACAGGGGGAGGGAGTTCAATTATGAACCCCCTTCTCAAAATGTTTATTAATGGAGTTTGAAATGCCCACTATTAATCAGTTGGTCCGTAAAGCACGGGTCCTCCAGGTGAAAGGCAAAAAGAGAGCCGCGCTGCAGGAATGCCCGCAGCGCCGGGGAGTTTGCGTGCGCGTCTACACCACGACGCCCAAGAAGCCGAACTCCGCTCTTCGGAAAGTGGCCAGAGTGCGTCTGACCAATGGAATTGAAGTGACATCCTACATTCCCGGTGAAGGGCACAATCTGCAGGAGCACTCAGTGGTCATGATCCGCGGCGGCCGCGTAAAGGATCTGCCCGGTGTCCGCTATACCATTATCAGAGGTACGTTGGATGCGGCCGGTGTTCAGGATCGCCGGAAGAGCCGCTCCAAGTACGGAGCCAAACGTCCTAAATAGGTACAAGGAGATTGACGTATGCCTCGCAAGGGAGCCACGCCAAAGCGTGAAGTGCTGCCGGATCCGAAGTACGGAAGCCGGGTGGTCACAAAATTTGTGAACCAGATGATGTATGACGGCAAGAAAAGCGTTGCCGAAACGATATTCTATGATGCCATTGAAGAACTTGGAAAGCGCACCGACAGCGAGCCGCTGAGGGCTTTCGAGCAGCTCATTGAAAAGGTGAAGCCGCAGATGGAAGTCAAATCCCGTCGAGTCGGTGGCGCCACCTATCAGGTTCCCATGGAAGTCCGCCCGGCACGACAGGAAGCATTGGCTATCCGTTGGCTGGTAAACTATGCCCGTACTCGCGGAGAGAAAGGCATGGTTTTGCGTTTGGCGGCTGAATTTCTGGATGCTTATAACGATCGCGGTGGTGCCATCAAGAAGCGTGAAGACACCCATCGAATGGCAGAAGCCAACAAAGCTTTTGCTCATTACCGCTGGTAAAAGAGGTTCTTTCCGTGTCTAAACGTGTTCCCATAAAAGATCAGCGCAATATCGGTATCATGGCCCACATCGATGCGGGCAAGACCACGACTACCGAACGTATATTATATTACACCGGTGTTTCTCACAAACTTGGAGAAGTTCATGATGGCCAGGCGACCATGGACTGGATGGAGCAGGAGCAGGAGCGTGGCATCACGATCACCTCTGCTGCGACAACCTGTCATTGGCGTAATTGCCGCATCAACATCATCGATACTCCCGGCCACGTGGATTTCACCGTTGAAGTAGAGCGTTCGCTGCGCGTGCTTGATGGCGCTGTTGCTGTTTTTTGCGCTGTTGGTGGAGTCGAGCCGCAGTCCGAGACTGTATGGCGGCAGGCGGACAGATACCGGGTTCCCCGGATCGCCTTTGTAAACAAGATGGACCGCTCGGGAGCAGATTTCTACCGGGTTGTCGACATGATCAAGGATCGTCTCAAGGCGAAGCCTGTTCCGCTGCACCTGCCCATCGGCGCAGAGGAGAACTTTTTGGGGCAGATCGACCTCGTTCGCAAGGTCGCTCTCTATTATGACGCTGATTCCAAGGGCGAAACAATTGTCGAGCGCGAGATCCCGGCTGAAATGATGGATCTGGCTGATGAATGGCGCATGAATCTTGTCGAGGCTATCGCCGAGGAAGATGAGACCCTGCTTGAAAAGTATTTGGGCGGAGAAGAGCTCCTGCCTGAAGAAATCATGGCGGGAATTCGTTCCGCCACCATAGGCATGAAAATTTGCCCGGTGATTTGCGGTTCAGCGTTCAAGAACAAGGGCGTACAGGCACTGCTTGATTGCGTTGTGGATTATCTGCCTTCTCCGGTAGAGGTCCCGGCCATGGTTGGTGTTGATCCTGACACCAAGGAAGAGGTTCTTTGTGAGTGTTCCGATGATCTGCCGCTCAGCGCCTTGGCGTTCAAGCTCATGGCCGATCCCTTCTTTGGGCACCTGACCTTCCTGAGAGTATATTCCGGCGTGCTTGTTACCGGTTCGACGGTTCTGAATGCCGCCTCAGGCAAAAAGGAACGTGTTGGCCGTTTGCTGAAGATGCATGCGAACAAACGCGAAGACATCAAGGAAGCCTATGCGGGCGACATCGTTGCCGCAGTCGGCCTGAAACAGACCAGCACTGGTGAAACTCTGTGCGATCTCAAGCGGGCAATCCTGCTTGAATCAATGGATTTTCCCGAGCCTGTTATCGAAGTCGCGATCGAACCCAAGACCAAGACCGACAGGGATGCCCTTGGGCAGGCCCTGCAGAAGCTGGTCAAGGAAGATCCCTCCTTCCGTGTCAAGACGAATGAAGAAACCGGACAGACGCTTATTGCCGGAATGGGTGAATTGCACCTTGAGATCATTGTTGACCGCCTCACCCGTGAGTTCAAGGTCGACGCCAACGTTGGCAAGCCTCAGGTTGCCTATCGTGAAACCATTTCCAAGCCGGCGGAAAAAGATCTCAAATACGCCAAGCAGTCTGGCGGTCGTGGTCAGTATGCGCATATCGTCATCAAGGTCACGCCTCAGGAGCCGGGTGGCGGTTATGAATTCGTGAACGGCATCGTGGGCGGTGTAATTCCCAAGGAATACATCCCCGCTGTTGACAAGGGCATCCGCGATGCTCTGCTCAACGGTGTTCTTGCCGGTTTTCCCATGGTCGATCTCAAGGTCGAATTGGTTCACGGCTCGTATCATGAAGTTGATTCTTCCGAGCAGGCTTTCTACATTGCCGGTTCCATGGCTGTGAAAGAAGCGTGTCATAAAGCGGCCGCAGTGCTACTTGAGCCGATTATGTTTGTGGAAGTACTGACTCCGGACGACTATATGGGCGATGTCATGGGCGACCTCAATGGCCGTCGTGGTCGGATCGTCAGTCTTGAAATGCGACACGGGATGCAGATCATCCGCGCAAACGTGCCGCTTAGTAGCATGTTTGGTTATGCAACGGATCTGCGTTCAAAAACTCAAGGTCGTGCGACATACACTATGTTGTTTGATCATTATGATCGCGTCCCTGCAAGTCTTGCTGAAGAATTGACCAAGAAATGAGAATGGAGATGAAGAATGGCCAAGCAAAAATTTGAAAGAAAGAAGCCGCACGTCAATATTGGTACGATTGGTCATATCGACCATGGCAAGACCACGTTGACCGCCGCGATCACCAAGATCGCGAGCCTCAAGGGCGGTGGATCCTATGTAGCGTTCGATGAGATCGACAAGGCTCCTGAAGAAAAGGAACGCGGTATCACCATTGCCACCGCGCACGTCGAGTACGAGACCTCCAAGCGTCACTACGCTCACGTGGATTGCCCCGGTCACGCCGACTACATCAAGAACATGATCACCGGCGCGGCCCAGATGGACGGCGCGATTATCGTTGTCGCCGCCACCGACGGTCCCATGCCCCAGACTCGTGAGCACATCCTGCTCGCTCGTCAGGTCGGCGTTCCCTATGTCGTGGTTTTCCTGAACAAGGTTGACCTGGTTGACGACGAAGAGCTGATCGAACTGGTCGACATGGAAGTTCGTGAACTCCTGTCCAAGTACGAGTTCCCCGGCGATGACGTTCCTGTCATCCGCGGTTCCGCACTGAAGGCTCTTGAGAGCGACAGCGCCGACACCGATGAGGCCAAGTGCATCCTCGAGCTGCTCGACGCCTGCGACGCATACATTCCCGATCCGATCCGTGAGACCGAGAAGCCCTTCCTGATGCCCATCGAAGACGTGTTCTCCATTTCCGGTCGCGGCACAGTCGTCACCGGTCGTGTTGAGCGCGGCATCGTCCGCGTTGGCGAGGAAGTCGAGATCGTCGGCATCACCGACACCCGCAAGACGACTTGCACCGGTGTTGAAATGTTCCGCAAGCTTCTTGACGAAGGCCAGGCCGGCGACAACATCGGCGCCCTGCTTCGCGGTATCAAGCGTGACGACGTCGAGCGTGGCCAGGTTCTGGCCAAGCCGGGCAGCATCACCCCGCACACGAAGTTCTCTGCCGAAGTGTATGTTCTGAGCAAGGAAGAAGGCGGCCGTCACACACCTTTCTTCTCCGGCTATCGTCCTCAGTTCTATTTCCGTACGACAGACATCACCGGTGTGGTGACTCTGGACGAAGGCGTAGAAATGATCATGCCTGGTGACAACACGACTTTCCATGTGCATCTGATCAACCCGATCGCCATGGAAAAGGGTCTTCGCTTCGCTATCCGCGAAGGTGGACGTACCGTTGGCGCTGGTGTTGTTTCCGAAATTGTGGAGTAATGAGGCAAGGTCATCATGAACAGTGACAAAATTCGCATAAAATTGAGAGCGTACGACTACCGCATTCTGGATAAGGCTGTAGCCGAGATTGTCGATTCCGCACGTAATACCGGTGCATCTATTGCCGGTCCCATTCCGTTGCCGACCCGTATTCACAAGCAGACGGTTCAGAAGTCTGTGCATGTGGACAAGAAATCTCGGGAACAGTTTGAAATGCGTGTACACAAACGCCTTTTGGACATTCTTGAACCCACCCAACAGACGGTTGATGCTCTGGGTAAGCTGAATCTTCCCGCTGGCGTTGATGTAGAAATCAAGCTGTAGGGATAACGAGAGGCTATCATGAAAAAGACTTTGGGAATCGTTGGGCGCAAAATCGGTATGACCAGAATCTATGGTGCTGACGGAAACGTCATCCCCGTAACGGTCATTCAGGCCGGTCCTTGCCCAGTTATTGAAAAAAAGGTCAGCGAAAAAGACGGTTACACCGCTTTACAGGTTGGTTTTGAAGAAGTGGCAGCACATCGACTGACCAAACCCGAGCAGGGCCATCAGCAAAAGGCAAATTGTGGCTTTTACAAAATGCTGAAGGAAATCCGTCTTGGCAGCGTTGATGAATATGAAGTCGGTCAGAAACTGACCGTTGAAATGTTCACTCCCGGCGAAAAAATTCGCGTTACCGGTACCTCCAAGGGCCGCGGATTCGCAGGCGTCATCCGTCGTTGGAATTTCGGCGGAGCTCCTGCATCACACGGACACGAACAGGTCCACAGAAAGCCCGGCTCGATCGGCCAGTGCGCATGGCCGAGCAAGGTTTTCAAGGGAAAGAAAATGCCGGGTCAGCTTGGAAACAAGACCGCCACGATGCTCAATCTTGAGATTGTGGACGTCCGCCCGGAAGACAATGTCGTGCTTGTACGCGGCCAAGTTCCAGGACCCAAGCAGGGGATCGTCGTCCTCAGCAAGATGAAGTAAAGGGGTATAGATAATGGCAAACGCGAAAGTATACGATCAAAACAGGATGGAAGTCGGCGAGATTTCCCTGGCCGATGACATCTTCCAGGTTGAAGTAAGACCCGAAGTGCTTCACCTGGCTGTGAAATCTCATTTGGCGAAGCTTCGCTCCGGAACCGTAGGTGTCAAAACCCGCGGTCTCGTCAGGGGCGGTGGCAAGAAACCGTGGCGCCAGAAGGGCACCGGTCGGGCTCGTGCCGGATCCAGCCGTTCCCCTCTTTGGAGAAGTGGCGCTGTGATCCACGGACCTCAGGCCCGTGACTACAGTTTCAAGATCAACAAGCAGATCCGCAAGCTTGCTCTGAAGATGGCCATCTCCTCGCGGTTTACCTCCGAGAACATGCTTGTCGTCAACAAGCTCCAGTTCGATGAGATCAAAACCAAGAACTTCGTGGCCTGCAAGGATACCCTCGGGTTGAAAAAAGCCTTGATTGTTGTTGCTGAAAAAGATACCAACCTTGCTCTTTCGGCCAGGAACGTTCCTGGTATTCTCGTGTTGGATCCGCAGTCGATCAATGTTTACGAAATCCTCAAGTATCCCCAGATGGTCCTGGACCAGGGTGCTGTTTTGGCCCTGCAGGAGAGGTTGAAATAATGGAAAGCACGCAAGTATTACTCAGGCCGTTGATTTCTGAAAAATCCACGGGCCTTAAGGAACTTGGGAATCAAGTTGCTTTTTTTGTTCATTCTGCCGCGAACAAAATCGACGTGCAGCGTGCAGTTGAGAACGTATTCAACGTTAAAGTCACCGCTGTGAACATTGTCAATTACCGTCCGCGCACGAGAAAGAAGTTCGGTCGCGTGGTAGGCAAGATCAGCGGATACAAGAAAGCGTACGTATCTCTTGCCGCCGGCGAAAAGATTGATTTCTTTGAAGGGGTGTAATCATGGCAATTCGAAAGCTTAAACCCACATCTGCCGGACGCAGGTCGCAAACTGTTCTCACGTTTGATGAGATCACTTGTACAACCCCTGAGAAGTCCCTGACCAAGGGTTTGAATAAAAAAAGCGGTCGTAACAATAACGGCCGTGTAACCATGCGCCGCCGCGGCGGTGGAAACAAGTCTTTGTATCGCCTGATTGATTTTAAGCGTAACAAGATCGATGTTCCGGCCAAGGTAGCCACTATTGAGTACGACCCGAACAGAAGTGCGCGAATCGCTCTGCTGCATTACGCTGACGGCGACAAGCGTTACATAATCTGTCCGCTTGGACTTAATGTAGGCGATCAGATCCTTGCCGGCGACAAGGCCGATATCAAGCCCGGCAATGCCTTGGCGCTGGCCCGCATTCCCCTTGGCACCCTTGTGCATAACATTGAGCTGTACCCCGGACGTGGCGGCCAGTTGGCCCGCTCTGCCGGAGCATACGCCCAGGTTATCGCCAAGGAAGACAAGTACGCTCTGCTCAGATTGCCTTCCGGCGAAGTTCGTAAGGTGTTGGCCGTCAACATCGCAACTGTCGGTCAGGTTGGCAATATCGAGCATGAGAATGTCTCCATCGGCAAAGCAGGACGTAATCGTTGGCTCGGCAAGCGCCCCAAGGTTCGTGGCGTAGCGATGAACCCCGTCGATCACCCGTTGGGTGGTGGCGAGGGCAGAAGTTCTGGCGGACGTCATCCCGTTACCCCGTGGGGTAAACCCACCAAGGGATATAAGACTCGTTCACCGAAGAAGCCTTCGTCCAAGTTAATCGTAAAACGCCGTGGAAGTAAGTAGGAGTTTCTATGCCTAGGTCTCTGAAAAAAGGCCCTTTCGTGGATGGCCATCTGCTTAACAAGGTGGAAAAATCCCACACTGATAGAAGCCGTCAGGTGATCAAGACTTGGTCTCGCCGGTCTACGATTTTACCAGAGATGGTCGGACTTACCTTTGCAGTTCATAATGGAAAGAAATTTATCCCGGTGTTTGTCTCCGAGAATATGGTCGGACACAAACTTGGTGAATTTGCACCCACCAGGACTTATTTTGGCCACGCTGCTGATAAGAAGAAGAAATAGACAGGAAGTTTCAAATGGAAACAAGATCAGTTGCCAAGTTTATACGCGTTTCCCCGCAGAAAGCCAGGTTGGTCGCACGTAACGTGACCGGTAAACACGTGGAAGATGCGTTGAATGTCCTGAAATTCACCCCCAAGAAAGCTGCCCGTCTGATTGAGAAGGTTCTGACGACTGCAATTGCCAACGCTGAACACAATTCCAAGCTCAACGTCGACAACCTCTATGTGAAGGAAGTTCGCATAGATGGCGGCCCGAGCTGGAAGCGGATTCAATCGAGGGCAATGGGCCGGGCTTACAGAATTATCAAGCGCAGCAGCCACATCACTGTGGTTGTCGATGAACTCTAGGAGGGCAGTGCTTTGGGTCATAAAGTTCATCCTTACGGATTCCGTTTGGGATACAATAAAAACTGGAAGTCCCGTTGGTTCAGCGACAAGAAATATGCTGAGTATGTTTTCGAAGACAGTAAGCTTCGGAAATATGTAAAGGAAAAGCTGTTTCACGCCGGTATTTCCAAGATTGAAATCGAGAGAGCTGCCGACAAGGTTCGTCTGATACTTTTCACTGCACGCCCCGGTATTGTTATCGGACGAAAGGGCGTTGAAATTGAAAAGTTGCGGGCTGAACTCAAAAGCAAGTTCGCTCGTGAGTTTGTGATAGAGGTCAACGAAATCCGCCGCCCGGAAACAGATGCACAGCTCGTTGCGGAATCCATTGCGCAGCAGCTTGAGCGTCGGGTAGCTTTTCGTCGTGCCATCAAGAAGACACTGGGCATGGCCCAGAAGTTCGGCGCACTCGGGATCAAGGTCCAGTGTGGCGGCCGTCTTGGTGGAGCGGAAATCGCTCGTACGGAATGGGCGAGAGAGGGTCGTGTGCCTTTGCATACCTTACGTGCCGACATCGATTACGGTGTTGCACTTGCCAAGACCACTTATGGGATCATTGGCGTAAAGGTATGGGTGTTCAAGGGTGAGATCCTGAGCGAGGTAGATAGCTGATGCTGAGTCCTAAAAAGGTCAAATTTCGGAAGCAGCAGAAGGGTCGTATTCGCGGTCTTGCAGGACGCGCGACCACGGTTGCTTTTGGTGAAATCGGTTTGAAGGCTATGGAATGCGGAAAACTCACGAGTCAGCAAATTGAAGCCGCCCGTATCGCGATGATGCGACACATTAAAAGAGGCGGTAAGGTTTTCATTCGTATTTTTCCCGACAAGACGATCACGGCCAAACCCTTGGAAGTTCGTCAAGGTAAAGGTAAGGGCTCGCCAGTCGGTTGGTGCGCACCAGTTCAGAGAGGCCGCATCCTTTATGAAATCAAGGGTGTCGACTTCGAACTGGCTAAAGAAGCATTGCAGAGAGCTGCCTACAAGCTGCCTATAAAGACTACCATAGTCGAAAAGGAGTAAGACAGGATGAATGCTCAACAATTACGGGAATTGGGTCCTGAGAAGCTCCAGGTTAAACTTGGTGAATTTCGTAAGGAATTGATGAATCTTCGTTTTCAGCATGCAACCGCGCAGCTTGAAAATAGTCAGAGAATACCGCTTGTTAAGAAATCCATAGCTCGGATTTTGACGATTTTGAAAGCGAAGGACATGGAGACAGGTGATGAGTAACAGCGGAAAGACATCAAACAAGAGAACTCTTGTTGGCTTCGTAGTGAGCGATAAGAACGACAAGACCATTGTCGTGCGTGTCGAAACACTGGTCAAACATCCTGTTCTTAAAAAATATATCCGCCGCAGAAAGAAATTCATGGCTCATGACCCCAACAATGAATGTCACATTGGGGATAAAGTTCAGATCGTCGAGTCCCGTCCTTTGAGTGCGCGGAAGAATTGGCATCTGATGAAAATCATTGAAAGAGCTTTGTAGGGGATTGTAAAATGATTCAAATGCAGACGACTTTGGATGTCGCAGACAATTCCGGAGCCAAGAAGGTTGCCTGCATCAAGGTGCTAGGCGGAAGCAAGAGGCGTTACGCTCGTGTTGGGGACATCATCATGGTGTCCGTCAAAGAAGCGATTCCTCATGGAAAAGTCAAAAAGGGCGATGTTCTCCAGGCAGTAGTTGTAAGAACAACAAAAGAGATCGGCCGACCCGATGGTACTTTTATCCGTTTCGACAATAATTCAGCAGTTATGTTGAATAAGAACCTTGAGCCGATGGGCACTCGTATTTTTGGGCCTGTTGCACGTGAATTGCGGGCAAAGAACTTTATGAAGATTGTATCTTTAGCCCCAGAGGTGTTGTAATCTATGTCTACTCATGTCTGGAAAATTCACAAAGATGACAATGTGATGATTCTTGTCGGAAAAGACAAAGGTAAGATCGGCAAGGTTGTCAAAATTCTTCGCAGCAAAAAACAGGTTATTGTCGAGAAGGCTAATATGGTGAAAAAACACACCAAGCCTAATCCTTATAACAACCAGCCTGGCGGAATCGTTGAGAAGGAAATGCCTGTTGACGTTTCTAACGTTCAGTTGGTGTGCAACGCTTGCTCAAAGCCGACAAGAGTTGGTTATAAGTTTACTGACGATAACAAGAAAGTTCGTTATTGCAAAAAATGCAATGAAACGATCAGTTAAGGTGCAGCAATGAGTAGTCTCATAAAGATCTACAAAGATAAAGTCGCTCCTGAACTCTCGAAGGAATTCAACTACACGTCAGTGATGCAGATTCCTTCGATTAAATGTGTCTCATTGAATATGGGACTGGGTGAAGGTAGCCAGAATAACAAAATCATACAGGATTCTGTACGCGATTTGTCTCTGATTGCTGGTCAGCGGGCCGTTGTAACACGGGCAAAGAAATCCATCGCTGCGTTCAAGCTGCGTGAGGGAATGCCTGTAGGCTGCCGGGTATCGCTTCGAGGAGACAGAATGTGGGCTTTTCTGGAGAAGCTTTTGACCATTGCGCTTCCCAGAGTCCGCGACTTCCGGGGAGTACCGGACAGAGGTTTTGATGGCCGCGGAAATTATACCCTTGGCATTAAGGAACATACTATCTTTCCCGAAATCGAGATTGATAGGATCGAAAAAGCAGTGGGTATGAATATTTCTGTTATAACTACTGCCCAGACTGACAAAGAAGGCAAGATGCTTTTGAAGCTTCTTGGAATGCCCTTCAAGAAGTAAGGAGGAGTGTAACTTGACTCGTACATCTTTGATGGTCAAGGCTCAGCGGAAGCCCAAATTTTCCACACGCCAGTATAACAGATGTCCCATTTGCGGTCGGCCCAGAGCCTTCATGCGCAAGTTCGGCATTTGCAGAATCTGCTTCAGGAATATGGCCCTTGCCGGTGAACTGCCTGGCGTAAGAAAATCTAGCTGGTAAATGAGGTACGCTCATGTCTGTCATAGATCCTATTGCAGATTTATTGACTCGAATTCGTAATGCATACAAAGCTATGCATTCAACTGTTTCTATTACTCCCAGCCGCACCCGCGAGGCGCTGCTCAAAATATTGAACGAAGAGGGCTATATCAATGGATATGCCCTTGAGAATGATGCCTTATTGGTTAATTTGAAATACCATGAAAATAAGGCTGTCGTTGCCGGCTTGAAGAGAATCAGCAAGCCGGGTCGTCGTATTTATGTGGGTGCAAAGAGCATTCCTTCGGTGCAAAATGGTCTTGGAATTTGCATTTTGTCCACCTCCAAGGGTGTGCTCGAGGGAAAACAGGCTGCCGAAATCGGCGTTGGCGGCGAACTTCTTTGTGAGATTTGGTAGGAGATCGCTATGTCTCGAGTAGGAAAAATGCCGATCAGCATCCCTGGTGGTGTTGATCTCAAAATCGCGGAAAGCGGGATTGAAGTGAAAGGACCCAAGGGGGTTCTTACTCTTGCCAATCATCCTGCCATCGCAGTCAGTGTCGACAATAATACGGTTTCCGTTAATCCTGTTGACGACAGCCGGATCGCTCGCCAGCAGCATGGCTTGCGGAGAACACTGCTTGCCAATGCCGTGACCGGCGTCACCAGCGGATTCGAGAAGACTCTCGAAGTCATTGGCGTTGGTTACAAGGTTAACGTTCAGGGCAATACCGTAGTGCTGAATGTCGGCTTTTCTCATCCGGTCAACTTTGCGTTGCCCGCCGGAATTCAGGCCAAGGCCGAAGGCAGCAAGCTTACCATCTCCGGATGTGACAAGCAGGCTGTCGGCGAAGTCGCGGCTCAGATTCGCCGGGTTCGTCCGCCTGAGCCCTATAAGGGCAAGGGTATCAAATATACTGATGAGACTATCCGTCGCAAGGCCGGCAAATCCGGTGGCAAGAAATAGGATAAGCTATGAAATTATCAAGAGATGAAGCCCGTAAAAAACGCAAAATGCGGATTCGTAAAAAGATCAACGGTACGCCTGATAGGCCTAGACTTGTTGTTTTTCGCTCCAGCAAGCATATTTACGCGCAGATAATTGACGACTTGGCTGGCGCAACATTGGCATCCGCTTCAACACTGAGCCTCGAAGGCGACAATATTCGTCTGACTGTCGAGAATGCCAAGCTGGTAGGAAAGAAGGTTGCCGAAGAAGCGATCAAGAAGAGCATCACTTCCGTGGTCTTTGATCGCAACGGCTTCGTATACCATGGCCGGATCAAAGCCGTTGCCGATGGAGCCCGAGAAGGCGGCTTAAATTTTTAATCGAGGACATCCATGCAACAAAACGAATTTGAACTCATTGAGAAAATTGTCTATCTCAATCGCGTCGCCAAAGTTGTCAAGGGTGGCCGTCGATTCAGCTTCAGCGCATTAGTCGTTGTCGGTGACGGAAAGGGAACGGTTGGGTTTGGCCTTGGTAAGGCCAACCAGGTTCCCGATGCCATCAAGAAGGCCACCGACAGGGCTCGCAAGGATATGCAGAAGGTTGAACTTCTCGATGGTACCATCCCTTACGAAGTATTGGGGAATTTTGGCGCAGGTCACGTGATGCTCAAACCTGCCTCGGCAGGTACCGGGATCATTGCCGGCGGGCCCGTCCGTGCCGTCATGGAAGCCGCTGGCGTTCATGACATCCTGACCAAGGCCATTGGAACGAACAATCCTCACAATGTGCTTCGCGCTACATTCGCCGGACTTCGCTCCCTGCGCAGCGCCGAACTCGTCGGACGGATGAGAGGCAAAACTCTCACCATCAAGAGAAAATAGGTGAAGTTATGATTAAGATCAAACTGACTAAGAGCCTCATCACCCAGAGCCCTGTGCAGAAAAGAACTGTAAAGGCTCTTGGTTTTACCAAGCTCAACCAGGTCCGCACTCTTCCCGACAATGAATGTGTTCGAGGGATGATCAATAAAGTCAAGCATCTTGTAGAGGTTATTCAATAATGAACCTGCATGAATTGTATCCATATCCCGAGGAACGCGCCAAGGTGAAAAGATTGGGCCGCGGCACTGCTTCGGGCCAGGGCGGAACTTCAGGCAAAGGTCACAAGGGTCAGAATGCCCGCACTGGTGGCGGTGTACGCGCAGGGTTTGAAGGCGGCCAGATGCCCCTTTATCGCAGACTGCCGAAGCGCGGCTTCAAGAACCCTTTTCGCGTCAGCTACCAGACCCTCAATCTCTCGACCGTTTATTCCGCCTTTGCAGATAAGGCCGAAGTGCTGATCGAAGATTTGTATCTGTCCGGTCTTGTTGATCGCGATCAGCCGATCAAGATTCTTGGCGACGGTGAAGCTGTCAAGGCGCTCAAGATCACTGCTCACAAGTTCAGCAAGCAGGCTGTGGAAAAAATCACTGCAGCAGGTGGCGAAGCCATTTCGATCGAAGGATAGTAATGTGAGTATATCCAAAGGCGCAAACACGGGTATGTCAGAGCTGAAAAGCAAGTTTTTATGGACTTTTCTCCTGTTGGCTGTTTTCCGAGTAGGTGTTCATCTGCCGATACCAGGTGTTGACGGGAATGCTCTAGCAGATTTTTTTGCCAACGCACAAAATACCCTTTTTGGGCTGTTCGATATGTTTTCGGGCGGCGGCTTGATGAATCTGTCCATATTTGCACTTGGGATTATGCCTTACATCTCCGCTTCGATTATCCTGCAGCTTTTGACCGTGGTCAGCCCTGAACTCAAAAGGCTGAGCAAGGAAGAAGGCGCTGCGGGAAAGAAGAAAATTACCCAGTATACGCGATATGGAACGGTGTTGATATCCGTGATTCAGGGTCTTGGAATCTCCATTGGTGTTGAAACGATGACAAGCCCCACTGGGGCTTCCATTGTTTACATGCCGGGATGGGGATTTCGGTTCATCACCGTTCTGACTCTTACCGCAGGCACTGTGTTCATCATGTGGCTGGGGGAAAAAATCACGGAGAAGGGGATCGGCAACGGTATCAGCCTGATCATCTGCGCTGGTATCATCTCCGGTCTGCCCAGCGGTATCGGGAAGTCCTACCGGCTTTTCACGGCCGGTGACGTCTCCCTTTTTACGGTACTGCTGGTTGTCGTTGTCATGGCTGGGGTTCTGGTAGGCATCACCTTCATGGAGCGTGCGCAGCGCAGGATTCCCATCCATTACGCCAAACGAATGGTCGGACGGAAAATGTATGGAGGGCAGACGAGTCATCTGCCGTTGCGGATAAATACGGCTGGAGTCATCCCGCCCATTTTCGCATCTTCGATCCTGATGTTTCCCGCGACGATAGCCAACTTTTCAAATGTTGAAATATTGAACAAGATGTCTGATTATTTCAGGCCAGATTCAATCATTTACAATATTTGTTTCGTTGCATTCATCGTATTTTTCTGCTTTTTTTATACGGCGATTGTTTTTGATCCCAAGGAAATTTCCGAAAATCTAAAGAAACAAGGGGCTTTTGTCCCTGGCATTCGCCCTGGGTTCAAGACGAACGAGTATATCGACAAGGTTTTGACCCGTTTGACTTTATGGGGCGCTTTGTATATCTCGCTCGTCTGTGTTTTGCCCATGGTCCTTATGAAGCAGTTCAATGTCCCCTTTTATTACGGTGGAACATCCTTGCTGATCGTTGTCGGTGTGGCCATGGACACCATGTCCCAGGTGCAGTCGCATCTCATTTCGGGACGATATGACGGCCTGCTTGCCAAGGCAAAAATCAAGGGCAGGCAAGGTTGAAAAAACATAGGGGCATTTTCCTGAAAAATACGCAGGAAATTGCCGTCATGCGAGAAGCCAACCGGATAGCGGCCAACGTTCTCGATGAAGTTGGCTGCTTGGTTGCCCCCGGAGTAACGACCTGGGAATTGGAAGAAAAAGCTATAGAGCTGTGCGCTGCTTTTGATGTTATTCCAGCATTCAAGGGCTATCTGGGATTCCCATATGCCCTTTGCTGCTCCGTCAACGAAGAGATCGTGCATGGATTTCCGTCCAAGCGAGAACTTCTTGAGGGTGACATAGTATCCATTGATTTTGGCGTTAAGTTTCAGGGTTTTTACGGAGATACCGCAAGGACCTTTCCTGTAGGAAGCATCAGTGAGGGCGCGGCCCATTTACTGGAAGTCACCTTGGATTCCCTCAAATTGGGAATCGAGCAGGCCGTTCCGGGAAATGACCTTTACGATGTTTCACGGGCTGTACAGGAACGGGTTGAGGCTCAAGGGTTTTCCGTTATAAAGCGATTTGTTGGTCATGGAATCGGCAGGATGCTTCATGAGAAGCCAGAAGTCCCCAATTTCGTGCCCAAGAATAGCTCAAGATTGCCTTTGAAGCCGGGAATGGTGATTGCCATTGAGCCAATGGTTGCAATTGGTACCGACCAAGTCGAAATCCTCTCCGACGGTTGGACCGCAGTAACCAAAGATCGAAGCCTATCTGCTCATTTTGAACATTCGGTGGCCATCACCAAGGACGGACCATTTATTCTCAGCCAAATGTAAATTGGCTTGAGTTTCAATTGAAAATCTTCGGGGGATTCAATGAAAGTTAGACCTTCAGTTCGCAAAATTTGTCCCAAATGCAAAGTTATCAAGCGCAAAGGCGTGCTTAGAGTGATTTGTGACAATACGCGGCATAAACAAAGACAGGGTTAAGGATAGGGGGATATTGTGGCAAGATTAGTTGGTGTAGATTTGCCGAGAAACAAAAGGCTAGATATTGCATTGACATATATTTATGGCATCGGCCGAGCTACAGCTCTTAAAATCCTTGATGCTACAGGTATTGATTGGACTAAAAACAGTGACGATCTCACTAGTGATGATATCAACACGCTTCGTAAAGAATTGGAAACCAGTCATAAGGTCGAAGGCGATTTGCGCCGTGAGATCGTGGCCAATATCAAGCGTCTTATGGATATCGGTTGCTACAGAGGTTTGAGACATAGGCGCGGCTTGCCATGTCGTGGTCAGCGCACGCATACCAATGCGCGCACTCGTAAGGGCCCACGCAGAGCCATTGTTGGTAAGAAGAAAAAGTAACTGGGTGGAGACAGACAAATGGCAAGACCGCAGAGAGTAATAAAGAAAAAGGAAAAGAGAAATATCCCTACGGGTATTGCTCATGTGAACAGCACCTTCAATAATACGATTATTACCTTCACTGATCCGACGGGTAACGTAATCAGCTGGGCGAGTTCCGGCGCTTCCGGTTTCAAGGGTTCCCGCAAGAACACCCCTTTCGCTGCCCAGAAGGCCGCTGAAACTGCCGCCCGCAAGGCCATGGAGTGCGGAATGCGCTCTGTTGGCATTCTTGTGAAGGGACCTGGCTCTGGACGCGAGTCCGCAATGCGTGCAATCAATGCTGTAGGTTTGCGTGTCGCTTTCATCCGCGACGTGACTCCCATTCCGCATAACGGCTGCCGTCCGCCCAAACGTCGTAGAGTATAGGGGGAATTTACCTTGGCTAGATATACAGGCCCTAAGTGCAGAATATGCCGTAGAGAAGGCGGAAAGCTTTTTCTCAAAGGCGATAGATGTTATACTGATAAGTGTGCTTTCGAACGTCGCGCCTACGCGCCCGGCGATCATGGAAAGGCTCGCAAAAAACCCAGTGATTACGCCTTGCAGCTTCGCGAGAAGCAGAAAGTAAGGAAGATGTACGGTATCCTTGAAGGTCAGTTCCGCAGATATTTCGAGGAAGCAGAGCGTCGCAAGGGAATCACCGGTACGAATTTGCTGATGTTGCTTGAAACGCGTATCGACAACGTTGCTTACAAGCTCGGATTCGCCAATTCGCGCAGCCAGGCTCGCCAGATGGTTCGCCATGGTCTGTTCACGCTCAATGGACGTCGCGTTAATGTGCCTTCGATTCAGATGAAGTCCGGTGATGTTCTCGAGGTGCGGGATCGTACCAAGAAGAACCTTGTCATCACCGAAGCTTTGGAAGTTGTCGCGCGTCGCGGCGTACCTGCATGGCTTGAGATTGATGCTCCTGCCTACAAGGGATCCGTAAAGGCTCTTCCCACAAGGGAAGATATCACGTTCCCCATGACAGAGCAGTTGATTGTCGAACTCTACTCCAAATAAAGGGCGGTAAACATGAGTTCTACGTATAGCGGAGACAAAAAAGTTTACGTCCGAAATTGGGCAGAGCTTGTCAGACCGGAACAACTTGAAAAAGATCCGAAGTGCAATGATATGTACGGTCGATTCGTGTGTGAGCCTCTGGAAAGAGGTTTTGGCACCACGATTGGAAACGCATTGCGTCGGGTTCTTCTTTCTTCTCTTCAGGGCGCGGCTCCGGTGTCGGTCAATATTCAGGGCATTCAGCATGAATTCACAACCATTCCCGGCGTCAATGAAGACGTCACCGACATAGTTCTGAACTTGAAACAATTGCGTGTGGCCATGAACACTCCCGAGCCACAGCGGGTTCAGCTCATCGCCAATGCCAAAGGCGAAGTCACGGCGTCTGCAATTGTTGAAAATCAGCATATTAAGATACTCAATCCTGAGTTGCATATCGCGACTCTGTCCGAAGATATCGATTTGGTCATGAACCTCGAGTTTCGCATGGGCAAGGGATATGTCCCCGCCGAGATGCACGAGGACTTGGACAGCGAGATCGGTGTTATCACCCTAGACTCGAGCTTTTCTCCCATCCGTAAGGTTGCTTACGCAGTGGAGCAGGCTCGTGTCGGGCAGATGACCAATTATGACAAATTGATCATCGAGGTTTGGACCGACGGTTCCATCACTCCGGATGATGCCTTGGCTTTCAGTGCCAAGATTCTGAAAGAGCAGTTGACTGTTTTCATCAATTTCGATGAAGGCTCGGCTGATATCGAGAAGGCCAAATCCAAGCCCCAGGACAAGATCAACGAAAATCTCTTCAAGAACATCGAAGATCTTGAACTTCCCGTAAGAGCTAGCAACTGCCTCAAAAGCGCCGGCATCCATATTGTTGGCGAACTGGTTCAAAAGACCGAGGCTGATCTGCTGAAGACCAAGAATTTCGGTCGCAAGTCTCTTGAAGACATTCGCCGGGTTCTTGAGAGCATGGGACTGGATTTCGGAATCAGAGTCGATAATTTTGACGAATTGTACCAGGATTGGTTAAAGAGGAACGAAGAAGATGAGGCATAGAAAAGCTGGTCGAAAACTGGGTCGCACGTGGGAGCACCGCAAGGCCCTGATGAAAAATATGGCTCGCTCTTTGGTAGAACATGAGCGGATTCGTACGACTGAAGCCAAAGCCAAGGAACTGAGCATCTTTGCTGACAAGCTCATCACGATGGCACTTCAGGATACCCTGCATGCTCGCAGGCAGGCCTTTACGGTTCTGGGAAGCCATCACAGTGTAAAAAAGCTGTTCGATGAAATTGGTCCCCGCTTCAAGGAAGTTCCTGGCGGTTACACCAGAGTCGTCAAGTTCGGTATTCCTCGTGTTGGCGACAGCGCCCCCATGGCTCTTATCGAATTCACCCGTTTGAGCGACAAGTTTGCTGAAACAGCCGGTTCCGAGGCCGCAACCCCGGAAGCTACTGAAGAAGCTTAGACAGACATAAATAAGTAAGGCAGCCTGGCTGCCTTATTTTTTGCCATGATGCATTGTTTTTATCTATACTAGGAATGGGTATATATGGATATTCGCAAAATTGAGGCATTTTCAAAGGTTTACGAACACTGCAGTTTCTCCAAGGCGGGAAAGTCGCTGTACCTTTCTCAGCCGACAATCAGTGCTCATGTTGCTTCGCTGGAGCAGGAACTTGAAGTGCAGCTTTTTGACCGAATCGGCCGCAGTGTCGTTCCTACAAAAGCCGGGGAAGTGCTCTATGAGCATGCCAAGAAGATTTTTGAAGCCTCCGAATTGGCGATTTCCGAGCTTAGAAAACTCCAGGATCGCATTACCGGCAAACTCGATCTGGGCGGAAGCACCATTCCTGCAAATTACATCATGCCGGAAATTCTTGCAAAATTTTGGCAGAATTACCCGGAAGTGATAATGGATTTGCGCATAGGCGACTCCGAGGATATCGTTACGCAAGTACGTGACAACGCACTAATGCTTGGGGTGGTCGGCGCTGTTTTTGAATCTCCCGACCTTCACTATGAAAAGATTGCGAGCGATTCCCTTGTCCTGGCCATGACTCCGGCACTCTACGCAAAACATCGCCATCTTTCGGAGGATGATCTTTTGCGAGCCCTGCCATGGGTGATGCGCGAGGAAGGCTCCGGGACGCGCGTGGCCATGGCCGAGAGCATCGCCAAGTTCGGTATCGACATTCATTCCTTGCGGACGGTCATCATGGTTCGCAACGCCGGTGCCATGTCTCGCTGTCTTTCTGCCGGCATGGGCGCTTCCATCACCTCCGCCATCACCATCCACGACGAGCTTGCGACAGGAGCCTTGGTGGCCGTTGACCTTCCCGGTTTGCAGATGGAGCGGTCCTTCCATGTCGTTTTCAACAGGAAGAGATCCCTGTTTCCTGCTGCCATCAAGCTGATAGAATTTTTAAAGAACAACGCCCAGAACATCGCTGTGAGGTCTAAACCGTGAAAAATACGCCACTGGTTCAAACGGTAAGCGCAGCAGGTTGAGCTGCCAAATTGGCTCCAGGGGACTTGGAGCAGGCATTGCTTGGACTGAATTTCGAGAGTGATGAGCGGATTCTCGCCGGAATGGGAAACAGCGAGGACGCAGCCATCGTGCGTTTTCCCGACGGCAAGGCGTTGGTTCAGACTCTGGATTTTTTTACGCCTATCGTGAACGATCCGTTCAGGTTCGGCCAAATCGCGGCGGCCAATTCGCTTTCCGACGTCTATGCCATGGGCGGTGTTCCGTATGTGGCCATGAACATCGTGTGTTTTCCCATTGCGACCATGGATGTTTCCATACTGCGCGAAATCCTGCGCGGCGGGCTGCTCAAGGTCCAGGAGGCCGGAGCCATGCTGGTTGGCGGACACAGCGTCCAGGACAAAGAGATCAAATACGGATTGTCGGTCTCAGGTTTTGTCGATCCCGACAGATATGCCACTAACGCTGGCCTGCGCCCTGGAGATGTCCTTATTTTGACCAAGCCCATCGGCACAGGCGTTTTGGCAACGGCCATCAAAGGGAATTGGGAGGGATGTGACGGATTTGAGGATGATGTGTACCGCTGGGCGTCACGTCTCAACCGTGTTCCGGGTGAAGCGGTTGCCAGATTCAGGCTCAAGGCCGCAACGGACATCACCGGTTTCGGTCTTGGGGGGCATGCTCTTGAGATGGCCACAGCCTCGGATTGTTCCATATCGATAGACGTCTCTTCCGTGCCCATCATGGATCACGCCCTTGATCTGGCCCGGGTAGGTCTTTTGCCCCTTGGCAGTCACGCCAACAAGCATTTTTGCCACAAGACGGTTGAAGCCTCGTCCGCACTTGATCCCGTGTTGCTTGATCTTATGTATGATGCGCAGACTTCAGGCGGAATGCTCCTTGGCGTGCCGCCTGAGTTGCTCGGTGACGTGCGTGCGTGGCTGCGTGATGGCGGCGAAATGGCGGCCGAGATCGGGGTCGTGGAGCCGCCGCGCGGCGATGGGAAACGGCTTTTGCTGTGTTGAAAGTTGTTATCCATCAGGCCGGAGCAATTGCGGTTGCCGCTCAGGCCAAGCCTGGGCAGTCTTTTTTGCACTTGCTTTTTGAGACCGGCATCAGCCAGGGCCGTGAGCTGTGCGCAGGCACGGGGCTTTGTGGCAAGTGCAGAATCCGCTTTCTGGACTCCCCTCCCGCGCCGTGCGCGGATGATCAGGCGAGGCTTGACTCCGAAGAACTGTCGCAAGGTTGGCGCCTGTCCTGCAAGCATGTGGTGCTGGAGTCGTGCGGCATCGAGGTGCCCGACTTTGCTCCAGCGACGCTTGCCGGCTCGCGAGGTGAGTCCCTGGCCGTTGATATCGGCACGACTCGCATAAAATGGTCGCTGAGTTCCAAGGCTGGGCACAGTCCTGAGTTTGCCACGATCAATCCGCAGATGGGCGTCGGCAGCGAAGTCATGTCCCGGCTCAGATACGCGCTCTCTTCGGATTCGGCACGCGCCCATCTGCGTCAGTCGGTCATCCGGGTTCTCGGGGATTTGGTGCGTCGCAGCGGTGCCGTTTCTCTGGCCGTGTGCGGCAACAGCACCATGATCGCGACTCTTCTGGATGTTCCGCTCGGTGGGTTGGCCTACGCACCCTACAGCCTGCCCTGGCAGGGCGGCGAGACGGTCAGCATTGATGGCGACTTGCCTGCCGCCTATATCCCGCCATTGCTCAGCCCTTTTATCGGGGCCGACATCAGCGCGGGTCTGGCCTATATTTCAACTCTTGAGCCGGAATATCCGTTTCTCCTTGCCGACCTTGGCACGAACGGGGAATTCGTTCTGGCGCTTGATGCAGAGCATTTTTTTGCATGCAGCGTTCCCATGGGACCGGCCATCGAAGGCGTGGGTCTGTGCTGCGGAGCCACGGCCGGTGAACGTGTGCTCAGTCGCGTCGCCCTCGGCCCCTCGGGGATGCAATGGGTCGGTACGCCCTTGAGCGGGATCTCCGGAACTGGCTACGCCTCGATCTTGGCTTTGCTGCGGCGTCTTGGCGTGCTCGATGAGGCCGGCCATTTTCAAGCCGCGACGATGCCTTTGGCCCGCAAGATATCAGAACGCATTCGTACGCACCGGCTCGGTCGTATCCTTGACCTTGAGCCGGGGGTATTCGTGGCGGAGCGTGATATCGAAGAATTTCTCAAAGCCAAGGCGGGAGTCAACGTGGCCCTGCGCAGCTTGGTCCGGCGCGCTGGATTGCTGGAAGGAGACGTGGCGCGGATTTATCTGGCCGGGGCGCTGGGAGAACACGCAGAGCCCTCTGACTTGATTACGCTTGGGTTCTTGCCGGAGGCCTGGCGCGAAAAAATCGAGGTGGCCGGAAACACGGCCCTGGCCGGAACTGTTCTGGCGCTGGAGCGGGAGGATATCCGTGCCTGGCTGGCCTGTTTGCCCGGCCGGGTGGTTGTTGAAGGTCTGGTGGAAAGGGAGGATTTCGGATCCGACTTCATGCAGGCCATGCGTTTTGCCTGGGTTTGAAGGGCGAAGCGGCGAAAGGTTCAGGTAAGCCCCCGGTGATCGGGGGCTTTCGTTTTACAATCGGGCCTGAATTGCTTCGTGAATGCGCCGCGACGCAAGCTCGTCGCCAAGATACCCGACCCGGACCGAGACTTCGGTGGTGGTGGAGCTTTGGGCGGTAAGCGATATCCAGACATCCCGGTCCCCGTCCACGACCTTGACCGAAGCCTTGCTGAGCTGCTTTTGCCTGTCCTGAACGGGCAGTCCAAGAGCTTCGCAACCAGCCAGCGTGGCCTGATACGTGGTGTCCAGATTGGCGTTGTAGGTTCGCTGCAACATTCCCGCGACATACGTATAGGTTCCGACGGCTGCCGCCCCTCCGACTACCAATGCCGCACATCCAGTGCTTAACAGTACGAGAATAATCAATAAATTTTTGAGGGCTTTCATATGTTCCTCCGTGATTTTCGCTGCTGTCTACGTGTTTTTGGGGATAAAGAAAAGCGCGCTCATTCCAGAGACAGGATATCCTGCACGGCCAGTTCGATCTGTTGCAAGCCGTTGAATTTCGACAGGCGCGGTGTGTAGGCGATTTTAATCTGCCTGCCCGTGAAAGAGGCATCCTGCCAGCGTTCGCCCTGTCTCCAGGCCACGGCGCGCATGTTTGTGCCGTCACTGGAGTCGGACAAGTGCAGCTCCAGATGTTTTTTCTGGCTGAAAAAACGATGCTTGAGGATGTTCAGGGGCGGGGAAAGGAAAATGGGTCTGGGATTGCCTTGGCCGAAGGGCTGAAGCAGTTCGAGTTCCTTGAGCAATGTGGCCGTGATCAGGGCGAAGGGCAGTTCCGCGTCCAGTTCAAGGACCGGCGGGGCCGGGTTGGATCCCAGTTGCTCTTCCACGGCCCAGGCAAAAAGGTTTTTCAGATTCGCCAGTTGGAAGGGTTCCAGCTTGAGTCCCGCTGCCTGCCGGTGTCCGCCAAATTTGTAGAGGCACTGCTTGCAGGACAAGAGGGCCTGGTACAGGTCGAAGGCGGGAGTGGAACGGCCAGAGCCTTTGAAGATTCCGTTCTCCTTGGTCAGGATCAGGCACGGGCGATGAAAGCGCTCCACGATGCGCGAGGCCACGATGCCGATGATGCCTGAGTGCCAGTGTTCGGAATGCAGCACCAGACCAGGCAGGTGAAGCTGCGACTCGGCCTGGGCGATGGCTTCTTCAAGGATGCGCTGTTCTTCGAGTTTGCGCTTGGCGTTGAGCTTGTCGAGCTTTGTGGCGAGTTGCCTTGCTTCTTCCGGATCTTTCGCCAGCAGCATGCGGACGGCAAGATCCGGATCGCCGATGCGTCCCGCGGCATTGATGCGGGGCGCAAGAGCAAAGCCTATGGAGCCCGTACCCACATTGTCGTCCGGCGCAAGACCGCTGATTTCTTTCAGGGCCTGGATGCCGGGACGGCGTCCTTCCTTGATCAGCA
Organism: Desulfomicrobium macestii; assembly: GCF_014873765.1. Lineage (NCBI taxonomy): Bacteria > Pseudomonadati > Thermodesulfobacteriota > Desulfovibrionia > Desulfovibrionales > Desulfomicrobiaceae > Desulfomicrobium > Desulfomicrobium macestii. The sequence continues at coordinate 62,904 of NZ_JADBGG010000011.1, forward strand.
GAAGGCCGTTCTTGACCAGAATTCTGTTCTGTTCATCCAGGGGGACAACGTCGGCGACTGTGCCCAGGGCGACCAGGTCAAGAAAATCGCGGATGTCCGCCGCGGCCCCGGGGAGGAGGCGGTTGACCGCGCCCATGAGCAGAAAGGCCACTCCGACTCCGGCAAGGTTCTGAGTGGGCCATCCTTCGAGCTTGGGGTTGATGATGACTTCGGCTTCGGGCAGTTCCTGGCCGGGCAGATGATGGTCGGTGACGATGACCTGCATCCCAAGCGCCCTGGCTTCGCGAATCTCCTCGTTGTTGGCGATGCCGCAATCGACGGTCAGCAGAAGTCCGATCCCTTGGGCGGCCAACTCGCGGATGCCATCCACATGCAGCCCGTAACCGAAGTCCAGTCTGTCGGGGATGTAATGACTGATTTCAACGCCCCGCCGGGCCATGAAGTCCTTGACCAGCGTTGTGGCAGTGATTCCGTCCACATCGTAGTCTCCCCAGACCGCGATCCTGCGGTTTTCCTCGACGGCCTTGCAGATCAGAGCCGCCCCGGCTTCGATGCCGGGCCATTTGTCCAGCGGATGCAGATAGCGAAGCCCGGGGCTCAGAAATTTGTCCATGTCGGATTCGTTGGCCAGACCGCGCAGGGACATCAGGTGGACCAGCAGGGGGCTCACTTCAAGGCGTTCGGCGATGTCTCGCTGTTGGGCGGGGTTTTGAGCGGCTTCGGGAGCCGGAGCTTTGAGTTTCCAGGCGGCCTGGGTATCTGACATAAGTTTCATGCTTCCGGAAAATTGGGGTGACGTGCTTTGACATCCACGGGTTACAAAGTATAATTGTTTTTTCCTCAACTGCAAGAGCTTTGATTTCTTGAGTTTTTAAATCTGATCAAAATGACCGTAATTGTTGCGTAACTTATATCGGAAGGACCCATGGAAAAATCGTTTCGCCCCATCACTCTTGACGGGCAGAAAGAATATAACCGGCGTCTGGCGCAGTGCGCCCAGAAGCCGTCGGATTACAGTTTCATCAACCTCTGGGGCTGGGGCCGGGAGTACGGCCTGGAGTGGTCTTTCAGGGATGACTACGTACTCATCAGGCAGACTTTTCCGCAGACCATGTACTGGGCTCCGGTCGGTGATTGGGAGAAGGCCGACTGGGCCGCCTTGCAGGACGATCTGCCGCAGAGCACCTGTTTCATCCGCATCCCCGAGGAATTGAAGCTCATCTGGGAGCAGCGGTTGCCTGGGGTTGAGGTGGAGGAGTGCCGGGAACACTGGGATTATCTGTATGATGTTGGTGAGTTGACCGAACTCAAGGGCCGAAAATTCCACAACAAGAAGAATCTGCTCAACCAGTTCATGCGCGACCATGACGCGAAGTTCGTGCCTCTGGATGAAAAAACCGTGGAATTCGCTCTGGCCCTGCAGACGGATTGGTTCTTGTGGCGCAACAGCGAAAACGATCAGACCCTGGACGCGGAAAACCGGGCCATCGTCAAGGTCATGCATGACTGGTCAAGGCTGGAAGGACTTATCGGCGGCGGACTTGTGGTCGATGAAAAGATGATCGCCTACACCATCGCGGAGGCTCTGGACGATACGACCGTGGTCATCCATTTTGAGAAGGGATGCCCCAATTTCAAGGGGGTGTACCAGGCCATCAACCAGATTTTTCTGGAGCGGTGCTGCCAGGGTTTTCAGATCGTGAATCGTGAGCAGGACCTTGGCGACGAAGGGCTGCGCAAGGCCAAGCTCAGCTACAACCCGGTGGAGTTTCTGAAGAAATACAGGGTCTGCATGCGCGGCGGCCTAAGCTAGTCCTCTTTTTCCCAGTATCCGCAATCCTTGACCGGGCAGGCCAGGTGCACTCCTCTGGCCTTGGTCTCCTTGCGGACCAGAATCTTGGATTCGCACAGGGGACAGGGCTTGGCTACAGGAAAGTCCCAGACCGCGTAATCGCATTTGGGATATTTGCTGCAGGAATAGAAGGGCTTTCCGCGGCGGCTGGTTTTTTCGACCAGCTCGCCGTCGCATCCGTCCTTGGGGCAGGCCACGTGGGTGCTTACGGACTTGGTGTGGCGGCAGGCGGGATAGTTGGAACAGGCCACAAATCTGCCGCCGGTCTTGGTTTTTTTGACCACCAGCCGTCCGTCTTCGCACTTGGGGCAGGGACCAAGTTCTTCGGGAGCCTCTTCCTTGACCAGTTCGATTTCTCCGGCGCTGTTGCGGATGTAGTTGCTGGTGAAGGAACAGGCGGGATAATTGGCGCAGCCCAGAAAGGTTCCGTTCTTGCCGAATTTGACCACCAGTCGTCCGTCCTCGCATTGCGGGCAGGACAGGCCGGTGTCCATGCCGGCCTTGACCTGGGTCATGTTCTCGCGGGCCTTGTCCAGGGTCGGGTTGAAGTCCAGGGTGAAATCCCGGAGCAGGGCGACCCAGTCCGATTCGCCCTCGGCGACATGGTCGAGGCTTTCTTCCATGCGCGCCGTGAATCCGGCGTCCATGAGGTGGGCGAAATGCTCCACCAGAAGATCGCAGACAATGACGCCAAGATCCGTGGGCTGGAAATGTTTTTCCTCGATGTGGACGTAGTCGCGCTCGGTCAGGGTCGAGATGATCGCCGCATAGGTCGAGGGACGGCCGATGCCCAGTTCTTCGAGCTTGTGCACCAGGGACGCTTCGGAGAAACGTGCCGGGGGCTGGGTAAATTTCTGTTCCTTGTGCAGTTTCTCAAGGCTCAGTTCCTGCCCGGCCACAAGTTTCGGCAGCAGGGCGCTCTGGCTGTCCGAGGATTGGGGCCAGATCCTCAGAAATCCGGGGAAGACGAGCCGCTCGCCCTTGGCGCGCCACAGGACCGGGCCGCTCTCAATGGTGGCTACCGTGTCCCAGAAGCGTGCGGAAGCCATCTGCGAGGCCATGAAGCGCTCCCAGATGAGCTTGTAGAGCTTGTACTGTTCGGGCGGCAGGTTGTTTTTGATGGAATCGGGAGTCAGGCTCGGATCGACGGGACGTATGGCTTCGTGCGCGTCCTGTGCGCTGCCCTTGCTTTTGTAGACCCGGGCCTCGGCGGGATAGAATTCCGGCCCAAGGGTGCTGATGATCCACTCGCGGGCGCCGTCCCGGGCTTCATCGGAAATGCGCACCGAGTCGGTACGCATGTAGGTGATGAGCGCCGTGGTTCCGCGTTCGCCAAGCTCCACGCCCTCATAGAGGCGCTGGGCCACGGACATGGTCCGTTTGGCGTTGAAGCCGAGCTTGTTGCTGGCGTCCTGTTGCAGGGTGGAAGTGATGAACGGCGGGCGCGGGTGGCGCTGGCGTTCCTTCTCGACGATGTTCTGGACCACGTAGGGCAGTCCGCTGACACGGCTCTCCAGTGCCAGAGCCGTCTTTTCGTCGCCGATGACGGGCTTTTCCCCGTCCACTTTCCACAGGTCGGCATCGAAGGGCGGGGGCGTTTCGCCCTGGACCGTGATCTTGAAGAGCCAGTATTCTTCGGAGATGAAGGCCTGGCGCTCACGTTCGCGGTCCACGATGAGACGCAGGGCCACGGACTGGACACGCCCGGCGGACAGACCGCGTTTGACTTTTTTCCAGAGCAGCGGAGAAATCTTGTAGCCTACCAGGCGGTCCAGGATGCGCCTGGCCTGCTGGGAGTCAAAAAGCGGCTTGCGCAGTTCCGTGGGGTTGGCCAGGGCCTCTTTGACGGCCTTGGCCGTGATCTCGTTGAACTGAATGCGCTTCACGTTGGGGTTGGCCGTCCGGATGATCTCGGCCACGTGCCAGGCGATGGCTTCCCCCTCGCGGTCGGGGTCCGGGGCCAGATAGACCGTGTCCGCGGCCTTGGCGGCGGATTTGAGCTTGCTGACGACCTTGGCCTTGCCAGGGATTATCTGATAGTCCGGGGCGAAGTCGTTGTCTTCGTCAACGCCCAGGGTTTTGGTCGGCAGGTCACGCACGTGTCCCACGGATGCTTCCACTTCATACCCGCCGCCCAAAAACTTTTTGATGGTTTTGATTTTGGCGGGTGATTCTACGATGATTAAGTCCTTGCCCATAATGTTTGGGGGCTATATCCAGATTCCGAAGCGCAGGGCAAGGGATAATTCCCGCAAATCCCGAATGCTTCCCCGAGGCTGAATTTCAACCCGTCGGTATCCTTTTACAAAGATCATATGGAACCCATGTCCCCTACCTATCGAGCAGGATTCATCGCCCTAGTCGGGCCTCCCAATGCGGGAAAATCCACTTTTTTGAACAAGGTCCTTGGCGAAAAGATCGCCATTGTCTCTCCCAAGCCCCAGACCACCCGCACCAGCATCACCGGGATTCACACCACCGCCGAAGAGCAGATCATTTTTCTGGACACCCCCGGCGTCCATACCGCGCGCGGCAAGCTGAACCGTTTTCTGGTCGATGCCGCCTGGGGCGCTTTGCAGGAGGCCAACGGAGTCATCCTGTTCCTCGACGGCTCCCGCTACGCGGGCAACGAAAAAGCCCTGGAGCGTGACCTGCGTCCCCTGGCCGCCCGGATCGGTTCTCTTGGCGTGCCCATGGCCGTGGCCTTGAACAAGGTCGACCAGATCAAGCCCAAGGAGCGCCTGCTCGGACTTTTGGCCGACTGCGCCGAGCGTTGGCCCGGAGTGGAACTGGTGCCCATCTCGGCCCGCACCGGGGTTGGCGTTGACGCCCTTCTGGCCGTGATCCGCAACTTCCTGCCGCTCAGTCCGGCGCTCTTTCCCGAAGATCAGCTGAGCACGGCGTCGGTCCGGTTCATGGCCTCGGAGATCATCCGTGAAAAGCTTTTCCTGGCTCTGGACCAGGAGCTGCCCTACAACGTGGCCGTCGAAATCGAAACCTGGGAAGAATTGCCGGAACAGAACATGACCATGATCGGGGCCATGATCTATACGTCAAAAAACAGTCACAAGGGCATGATCGTGGGCAAGCAGGGGCAGAATCTGAAAGTTGTCGGCCAGCAGGCCCGGCAGGAACTCAAGACCTTGCTCGGCACGAAGGTGCATCTGGAACTCTGGGTCAAGGTGCGCGAAGGCTGGACCGAGGACGGTCAGTTCATGACTTCCCTGGGCCTTGGGTCCTAGGGCAGGGGGAGCATCCATGGATCAGCCAGGCATCACCGACCGGTGGCAAAAAGTTCTGGAGCAGATGGCCGCGGCCGCCCGCAGGGCCGGAAGGGACCCGGCCGACGCGCGTCTGCTGGCCGTCTCCAAGCTGCATTCCGCCCACGACATCCGGACTCTTTTCGAGGCCGGACAGCCCATGTTCGGCGAAAATTACGTGCAGGAGGCCCTCGGCAAGATGGCCATCCTGCCGCGTGAGATTTCCTGGCATCTCATCGGGCATCTGCAGACCAACAAGGTCAAGAGCGTGGTCGGCCGGTTCGACCTCATTCACGGGGTGGATTCCCTGAAACTGGCCCGCTCGTTGCATGGTCAGGCCGAAGCGATGGATGTGGTCCAGGACGTGCTGGTGCAGGTCAATCTGGCCGAGGAAAAGCAGAAAAGCGGCATTCTGGAGTCGGAGCTGCCGCCTTTGGCGGAATTTCTGGCGCGCGGCACGAATCTGCGCTGGCGGGGACTCATGCTCATGCCTCCTTTTTTTGACGATCCTGATCGGGCGCGTCCCTATTTCGCCCGTTTGAGGGAACTTGCCGAAACCTTGCGCACAGGCTTCGGCCTTGCCCTGCCTGAATTGTCCATGGGCATGACCGGGGATTTCGAGGCGGCTATCGAGGAAGGAGCGACCTTGGTGCGCATTGGCACCAGAATATTTGGAGAACGCGGCTCAAACTAACGGCCCTGGGGACGGATGTTTTATGGATCTGGCCACAATCATCGGAATCTTGGTCGCCTTCGGGCTGGTCATCGCCGCTCTGGGTGGTGACGGCTTTCTTTTTCTGGATTTTTCCTCACTGCTCATCGTGGTCGGTGGCACCATCGGCGCGGTGCTGGTGACCCATCCCCTGGAGAGCGTTCTTGGCGTGGCCCGCATCATCAGGAAGACGTTCATGTCCAAGGCCGACGACCCGGCGGCGCTCATCGCCCAGTTTGTCGACTACGCAACCCGGGTCCGGCGCGAGGGAATCCTGTCCCTGGAAGCGCACCTGAAGAACATTCCCGATGATTTTCTGCGCAAGGGCCTGCAATTGACCGTGGACGGCCTTGATCCGCAGCTCATCCAGGAAATCATGGAGACCGAAATCTCGTGTCTTGAGGAGCGCCACCTGAAAGGCGCCGAGATACTGCTGACTTTTGGAACCCTGGCCCCCGGGATGGGTATGATCGGCACCATCATAGGCCTTGTGCTCATGCTCAAGCGCATGAACGACCCGAGCACCATCGGTCCGGCCATGGCCGTGGCCCTTTTGACCACCTTCTACGGCGCCATCCTCGCCAACCTCGTTTTCAACCCCATGGCCGGCAAACTGCGGGCCCGCAGCCGCGAGGAAGTCCTGATCCGGACCATGATCCTGGAAGGGATCATGTCCATTTCCAGGGGGGAGAACCCGCGCATTCTCGAAGAGAAGCTGAACAGCTACCTGCCTCCCAAGGAGCGCAAGGTCAGGTCCTGAACCTGGACGGGGGAAGAGCATGATCAGTAAGAGGGCGAAAACCGAGCAGTCGAAACCGGGGGTTCCGTCCTGGATGATCACTTTTTCGGATCTGGTCACCCTGCTGATGACGTTTTTCATTGTGCTCGTGTCCATGGCCTCCCTCACGGACATCTATAAACGCAAAGTCGCCATCGGTTCCGTTTCCGGTACCTTCGGCACCGGTGCGCCGAGCATGAGCGATCTGACCACGGTGGATACCAGGACCCAGGTCGACCCCGGGCCCATCAACGTTTTCAAGGATCTCTCGCCGGTCAAGGAGCATCTTTGGGAAGACCCGGACAAGGATCTGCGCTTCGAATCCAACCGCTTCATGCAGCGGCTGTCCATCGGGGCCGATGCCCTTTTTGCCCCAGGTTCCTCGGAACTCACGGAGAAAGGGCGGTCGCTTCTGGACCGTTTGCGTCCCGTGGTCATGGAAAGCGCTCATCCGCTTGGATTGTCTGGGCACGCCTCGGACGGCATGGACGAGTTTGGCCCTGACTATCTGGCCAAGCCGTGGATCAAGGTCGATTTTTCCTGGGAGCTCTCCCTGGCGCGGGTCATGGCCGTGTACAAGTATTTCGTCGAGACGGGCGTCGAGCCCGAGAAGCTGCGCCTGGAGGCTTTTGGCCGTTTTCGGCCACGCGTGACCACCGAGGACCCTGGCGAGAGGCTGACCAATCGGCGGGTTGAAATCACCCTGGATCGGCGTATCGGCAGCTGGAGCCATGAGATGGCGGCCCAGGCCGTGCGCGAAGACTCCGCTCAAAAGCCTACGGACAGCTACCGGATCAAGGATTTTCTGTTCCGCTTCGACCTGCCGGGAAAACCCTGATGGCACGCAGGAAAAAACGCGCCGAACTCGATTCGCCGGGATCGTCTTGGCTGGTCACCTTTGCGGATCTCATGACCCTGCTGCTGAGTTTCTTTGTGTTGCTTTTGTCCATGTCGTCCATGGACAAGTCCATACTGCGCGACGTGGTCTCCCACTTCGTGGGCGACATGGGGCTGGCTCCGAAAAAAGGGGCGGGCAAGCTGACGACCCGGTTCGAGTTCATGAATGTGATCATCGAGAACCCGGCCGAAGCCCTGCACGATCCGCAACGCATCAAGGATTTGCTTTTTCCGGACGAGGTCATGCCCGAAGGCATGGCCAGGAGCACCCTTGACGAGAATCTGCGAATTCTGGTGAGGCCCGAGGGAATCGCTCTCGTTCTCTCCGACGGTCTCCTTTTTGACGTTGGAGAAAGTGCCTTGACCCAGGACAGCCGCAAGCTTCTGTCGGAGTTCTCCCGCTTTCTGGCCACCGTGACCATGCCGATCAATGTGGCTGGATACACGGACAACGTCCCGGCGGGTCAAAAAGACAACTACATGCTGTCCTCGGAGCGGGCCATGTCCGTGCTGAGTTTCTTTTTGCAGCAGGGTTTCGATCCCGGGCGTTTTTCCGTTTCCGCCTACGGCGAGGCTTTTCCCCTGGGTGACAATACCACTCCGGAAGGCCGGGCCAAGAACAGGAGAGTGGAGATTTTACTCAAAACCACGGGAAGAACGTATCTTTAGGCCCGTTTTTCGCATGGATCAAAAAGGAGGAATATATGGCCGAAAAAAAAGCGGCGACACCGGAAAAGGTTGAAAAGAAAAAGGGCGGCAAGCTCAAGCTCATTATCATAGCGCTCGTTGTCCTTGGCGTTCTGGGTGGGGGTGGTTTTGCGGCGTGGAAGTTCTTTCTGCAGCCGAAGACGGCAGGGGAAACCGCCGAGAACGCAACCGCCGAAGGTGCCGAGGAACACAAGGCCGAGGCCGAGCAGGGCGGACAATTGGTGACTCTTGACTCTTTTGTGGTCAACCTGTCCGATCCCATGGGGCGTAGATACCTGAAAACCACGCTGGATGTTGAAGTGGCCAACGCGGCGGTGGCGGCGGAATTGACCGCGGCCATGCCCAAGGTCAAGGATACCCTGCTGCTCCTGCTTTCCAGCAAGTCCTTTGCCGATATCAGCAGCATGGACAAGAAGATCGAGCTGAAAAACGACATCGTCAGCCGACTGAACCAGATTATCGGCAAGAACAAGGTGCGCAATGTCTATTTTACGGAATTCGTGGTCCAGTAAGCGACTGGTGGGCAGCATATGAGCAAGATCCTCAATCAGGACGAGGTCGATGCCCTGCTCCGGGGAATCTCGGGCGGGGAGATCGAGACCGAAGAAGAGGTGGCCGTTGACACGAAGGGCTTCGTGGCCTTTGATCTGGCCAATCAGGACCGGATCATCCGCGGTCGCATGCCTGTGCTTGAGATCATAAACGACCGCTTCTCAAGACTCTGCACCAGCGCCTTGGCCAACACCATGCGCAAGCGGGTGGATGTGAACCCGATCTCCATCGACATGTCCAAGTTCGGGGATTTCATGCGCTCGCTGCCCGTGCCGACGAGCATCAACATCTTCAAGATCGACCCCCTGCGCGGCAACGCGCTGCTGGTGGTCGACACCAGGCTGGTGTTTTCCCTGGTGGAGAATTTTTTTGGCGGCGCGGGCAGTCAGCCCAAGATCGAGGGCCGCGATTTCACGCCCATTGAGCAGTCCATCATCGTCAAGGTGGTCAAGATCATCCTGGCCAACCTGGAAGACGCCTGGCGGCCGGTGCACGAGGTCAGCATCGAGCTGCTGCGCTCCGAGATCAACCCGCAGTTCGCCACCATCGTCCCTCCCAGTGACGTGGTCGTGGTCATCTCTTTCGAGGTGGAACTGGAGAACGCCCTGGGGTCCATGGTTCTGGCGTTGCCGTATGCCACCATAGAGCCCATCAGGTCGAAGCTGTACGCCGCCTTCCAGACCGAGCGTCTGGAAATCGACCATGCCTGGATTTCCCGTTTCCGGGACCGGCTCATGGAGACGCCCGTCGATCTGAACGTCACGTTCGGCACGACGCAGATCACCGGACGTCAGCTTCTCGACATGAAGGTCGGCGACATACTCATGCTGGACCAGGACGAGGACGACATGCTTTCGGGCCGGATCCACGGGATACTCAAATTTTTCGGACTTCCGGGTTTTGTCAAGGGAAACAAGGCGTTCAAGATCGTCAAAGAACAGGAACTCAATTACTAGGGGAACGGTATGGTCGAAGATCAGGACAAGCTGGCGGCGGAATGGGCCGCGGCCCTGGAACAGCAGGGTGAGGCGGAGGCTGAAGGCGGCGGGGCCGAGAAAGACCTGGCCGATGCCTGGAGTTCGGCGTTGCAGGAACAGGACTCCGGCGGGTCCGATCAGGCCCTGGCCGACGAATGGGCCAAGGCTCTGGCAGACGAGGAGGAGACCAAGATTCAGCATGAGAAGAAGCAGAAGCAGCTCGCCGCCCAGAGCAAGGATTTCGATTACAAAGATTTGACGGCGGAAGCCAAGGCGCCAAGGCCCGAAGGGCTGCGCAAGGACCTTGACTTCATCCTCGACATCCCGCTTGAGGTCTCGGCCCAGCTCGGAAGCACCAAGCTGCTCATCAATGAACTGCTGCAGCTCGGGCAGGGCTCGGTCATAGAATTGAACAAGCTGGCCGGCGAACCTCTTGAGATACTGGTCAACGGCAAGCTCGTGGCGCGCGGAGAGGCCGTGGTCATCAACGAAAAGTTCGGGGTGCGTCTGACCGACATCATCAGCCCCATCGAGAGGGTCAAGCAACTTGGATAACGCGACTTTGACAGGCGCCGGTGCGGGACTAGGACTTGCATCGGTCAAAATGGCGGCGGCGTTGCTACTTATTTTGGGGCTCATCTTCCTTGCGCTCGCGCTCCTGAAGCGCTTCGGGCTGGCGGCACGGCTGCAGGGCCGGGGTTCCGGCGCCCTGAGGGTGGAGGAAAGAGTTGCCCTGGGTCCGCGCAAGCAGCTGGTGGTGGTCCGCTTCTTGAATAAGCTTCTGGTGTTGGGCGTCACCGACAACGGAATCAACTTGATAGCGGAGCACCAGGCAGACAATGAACCGATCCCGGATTTTCAGACCACACTGGACCAGGAAACTGGGGAGGATACTCCTTCCTAGCCTGATTTTCTGTTTTTTTCCTATTTTGCTCTTGGCCGCCGACGGGCCCAATCTTCCATCTCTTTCCTTGCAGCTTTCCAGCGGACAGGCCGAGCCCCAGAAAGTGGCCGTTGCTCTGGAGATCATGGCCCTGCTCACGATGCTGTCCATGGCTCCGGCCTTCATGCTGACGGTCACGTCCTTCACCCGCATCATCATCGTCTTCCATTTTCTGCGTCAGGCCATGGGAACCCAGCAGATGCCGCCCAACCAGGTGCTGGCCTCCCTGGCCATTTTCATGACCGTGGTCATCATGATGCCTACGGGACGCACCATCAACGATACGGCCCTGCAACCCTATCTCAAGGAAGAGATTGGCTACGGGGAAGCCTTGCAGCGGGCTGAAACACCGCTGCGGACTTTTCTTTTCAAGCATACCCGGGAAAAGGATCTTTCGGTATTTTTCTCGATAACGGGTCTTGAGAGGCCGCAGAACAAAGATGAAGTGCCGACCATGGTTCTTGTGCCTGCCTACGTGATCAGCGAGCTCAAGACGGGATTTCAGATTGGATTTCTGATTTACATACCATTTCTCATTTTGGACATGGTTGTGGCCAGTATCCTTCTTTCCATGGGTATGATGATGCTTCCGCCCGTCATGGTTTCCCTGCCGTTCAAGATTCTTCTGTTCGTCATGGTGGATGGCTGGAATCTGATAATAGGCTCTCTTGTAAACAGTTTTATCTAGCCCCTGATCAGGAGTGGAGCATGACCCCCGAATTTGTCATCGGTTTCGCACGGCAATCCATTGAACTGACTCTGGTCATCGCCTTGCCCATGCTCGGCGTGGGACTGGGAGTGGGTGTTTTCGTGAGCATACTTCAGGCCGCGACACAGATTCAGGAAATGACCCTGACGTTCGTGCCCAAGATCATCGCCGTTTTTTTGGCGCTGCTCATATCCTTCCCCTGGATCATGGACAAGATGATCACGTACACCCAGGAGATTTTCCTGAATTTTCCTCAATACATCAAATAGCCCGCCCCCCTACAGCCTCTGCCGCAACATTTCCGTCATGATCATGGCGCCGGCCTGGGCCACGTTCAGCGAATCGAATCCGCCCTGCATGGGAATGGACAGCTTTTCCGTGCAGCGCTTGCCCACATTGGGACGCATGCCCTTGTCCTCATTGCCGAGTACCAGCACCGCCGGGAAATGCAGACGGGCCTGAAAGAGGTCCCGGCTTTCGGGTCCGGTGCCCGATCCATAGATTGCAAGTCCGGCCTCGGCGCACGCATCGAGTGCCCGGGCCAGATTGACCACCTGACACAGAGGGAGGCTGTCGAGCGCCCCTGCAGCGGCTTTGGCGGCCGCCGGGCCGATGAAGGCCGTGCGATCCTTGGGAAAGAGCAGACCGGCCCCGCCAAGGGCCAGTAGGGTGCGCGCCAGCGTGCCCACGTTTCCCGGGTCCTGAACCTGATCCAGGGCCAGGATGAGCGGAAACGTGCTCCGGCAGGCCCGGGCGATCAGTTCCTCCAATTCGACGAGCTGTCGGCCGCGCAGGCGGGCTACCACTCCCTGGTGATTTCCGGGATACATGCGGTCCAGGTCCGGGCGCCGCACTTTGCGGAAGCGTACCCCGAGTTCGCGGCATTTGCCGATCACGTCGCCAAGGCCCGCGGCATCTTCGGACAGGAACACCGTGTCCAGGGCTTCTGGCCGTGAGGCGAGGAGTTCAAGGACCGGTTTGCGGCCGGGAGTCAGGTGGGCATTGGTGTCGGATTTTTCGTGTGGTTGTTGATCCATGATGAGTCCCTGGTTCGGATTTGCAATTTGATTTTTTTTTCTGTAGCAGGTCAAAATGCTCGATCTCGCTCGCCCGTTTTGCTCGGGCCAGTGGCCAACTTGTGACCAGGAGATTGTTTTGACATTTCATATACGTGGAGTTCTGCTCCTTATCATGCTGGTCTTGGCGGGTTGCATGCCCGTCAAGAAAGCCCAGGGACCGTTCCCGGACGGTTCCGGCATGGCGAGTCAGAACGCCGAAAATATGCCGCCGCAGGATGCTGCGGTCAAGGAAGGCGCTCCGGAGGCCTGTGGTCCGGTCGACAATGTCGACCCGCTCGATGTCCTGCCGGATGGAGAAGAACTTCCCGACGCCGAATCCCTGTCCGCCGAGGAGCAGAAAATCCTCGATACGCAGATATCCTTTCATATCGGTCTGGATACCGAGGAAAACGAGGATGTCCAGCGCTATTTTCACTACTACACCCACGTTCAGCGGGGCACGATGACGGGTTGGCTCAAGCGGGCCCAGCTCTATCTGCCGCACATCCGGGAGCGCTTTCTGGCCGAGGGCTTGCCCGAGGACCTCATTTATCTGCCTTTTGCCGAGAGCGGCTTCAATCCTTTTGCCCAATCCCACGCTGGAGCGTGCGGCGTGTGGCAATTCATGCCCCGGACCGCCATCAACTACGGGTTGACCGTGGACAAATGGGTGGACGAGCGCCGTGATCCCCACAAATCCACCGAGGCCGCCATTGCCTACCTGAAGAAGCTGTACGGGGATTTCGGGGATTGGTCCCTGGCCCTGGCCGCCTACAATGCAGGCGAAGGCGCCATCGGCCGCGCCCTGAAAAAGACGGGCACCGAGGATTTTTTCAGCCTGTGCGAGGCCTCCGAGGATCTGAAGAAGGAAACCAAGCTGTACGTTCCCAAGTTTCTTGCCCTGGTCAAGGTTGCCAGGAATCTGGAAAAATTGGGTTTTGAACCTCTGGACATGGAGAAACGTTCCGCTGCTCCGGTCATGCTCAAAGTCAAGCCGGAAACGGATCTTTTGGCGCTGTCCCAAAGCGTGGGCATGGACTGGAAGTCTTTTCGGGAGCTCAACCCCTCTTTTCGCAAGCAGGAATCGCCCCCCGGAAGGTCCGTCAAGGTCGCGGTCCCCGGCCATCTCGTGGCCAAGGCCCAGGATTTCCTGAAACGCCCCGTGACTGCAAGGCAGGTCCGCTACGCATCCCACAGGGTCAAGCCCGGGGACACCTGGTGGGGAATTTCCCGAAAGTACAATGTATCGGTGGCGGTCTTGCAGCAAGTCAACGATGTCAGCAGGACCAAGGCTCTCAAGGTGGGACAGGCGTTGCGCATACCCGGTCAGGGTCCGGCGTCCGATTCCGATTCAGTGGCTGATGCCAGAAAGTGGGCCTCCAAAAGAGCCAATTATCTGGTCCGCGAGGGAGACACGCTCTGGTCCATCGCCAAACAGTTCAAGACCGATCCGGCTTCACTGAGCAAGGCCAACGGCATCCAGCGTTCCGCGGTGCTGCGCGTCGGCCAGAAGCTCTATGTGCCCGATGCCGGCAGCGCCGAAGTCAAGATCGCCAAGGCCAGTGCTGATGCGGTGCGCACGAGGCTGGTCAACTACAAGGTTCGACCGGGGGATAGTCTGTGGGGTATTGCCAAGCGTTTCGGGGTGACCCCCTCCGACTTGCTGGCCTGGAACAACCTGGCGAAGAATGGTCATATCCGTCCGGGAGACCGGCTCAAGGTCTACCGCTGATACTCGCGTCCTTTACTCATTCAAACGGCAGGCTCCCGGGCCTGCCGTGTTCATTTTGACGACATCGCGACCGGCAGGTCGATGATGAACCTGGTCCATTCTCCCTCGGCCGTCTGCACGGCCATCATGCCTGCGTGCTCCTCGGTGATGATGAAGTAGGAAACGGAGAGTCCAAGCCCCGTGCCCTTGCCCACGGACTTCGTGGTGAAGAATGGTTCGAACACCCGTTTGCGCACGGATTCCGAAAGCCCTGGTCCGTTGTCTTCCAGTTCAATGCGCACCCACGGTGCATTTCTTCTCACCCGCAGCGTGAATTGCGGCCACTGTTCCGCCGGGTAGATCTTGTCGCCCATGGCCTCGGCTCCGTTGCGCAGCAGGTTCAGGAAGACCTGCTGCAGCTTGCTCGCCGAGCCCTGGATTTTGGGGAGATTGTCTTCGTATTCGCGGACGATGCGGATTTTTTTGAAATCGTAATTTTTCTTCAGGTCGTAATCGGTGCGGGCAAGTTCCAGTGTCTTGCCGAGAAGTTCCACGATGTTTTCCGGGGCCAGCACCGGTTCGCTCTTGCGGCTGAAACTGAGCATGTTGCTTACGATCTGCGCGGCTTGTGCCCCCGAACTGCGCACGGAGTTCAGCATTTTCGGAATTCCCCGTTTCTCAAGATAGCTTTGCAGTGCTTCAAGGGTGATGCCCGCTTCCTGCGCCGCCAATTCATTTTGCGGCAACGGCAGGAGGAGTCTGGTTTCCAGGACCTGGGCGTTGCCCATGATCGAAGCCAGAGGATTGTTGATTTCGTGGGCCATTCCGGCAGCCAGTCCGCCGACAGAGAGCATCTTCTCCGACTGTATCAGAATTTCCTCGATGCGGACCTTTTCGGTCACGTCGTCGATGCGGATGACCGCGCCTTCCACGCCGTTGGTGATCAGGGGGTAGATGGTCACGTCTTCGTACATGGTCTCGCCATGCTCCACCCTGCTCAGTTTGCCTTCAAACAAGGGTTTCTTGCTGGCGATGGACTGGCGGATCTTTCTCATTTCGGAGCCAAGCCAGGGTACCACCTGTCCCAGAGGCCGGCCTTGGGCCTGGGCTTCGCTCACGCCGGTCACCAGCGCTGCCTGCTGGTTCCATTGGGCGATGCGGCCGTCGGCATCGACTCCGATGAGCATGGACGGCATGGAGTTGATGATGTTGGCGAGCAGGGTGCGCAAGCGCTGGGTTTCCTTGGCGGTACGGTTGCGTTCGGTTATGTCCACGAAGGATCCGATGATGCCTTGCGCGTTCTTGAATTCATCAAAAAAGATCTGTTTGGCGAAGATGACTTCGCGCAGGTCGCCATTCCTGTCGCGGACTTTGGATTCGTACGTGCTTTTGCGGGTGTCCTGACGCAGGCTTTGGTCGTTGTTGTCGTAGGCATCGGCGAGGTCCGGCCATAACTCCCGGGCTGTCCTGCCTCGCAATGCCTCGGAGGTAATGCCCATGATGTCGGTGAAGGTCTGGTTGCAGCCCAGATAGCGCCGCTCCGAGTCCTTGTAGAAGATCGGGATGGGAATGGCGTCCAGCAGCACCTCGGTGAAGCGCAGGTTGCGCGTCAGGTCGGTGTGGGCGCTTTGCAGCTGCTCCTCGGTTATGCGCCGGCGCTGGCCGGCCAGGATGAGCGCGACCTGATCGGCGATGCGGCTGGCGAAAGTGACCTCGTCCGGCTGCCACGCACGTGGCTCTCCGACATGCTCGAAGCAGATGACGGCGGTCAGTTCTCCATCGATGAGCACCGGCACGTCGAGCATGGACGCGATTCCGTTGGCTTCGAGATATTTCGGGGAAAAATCGCGGGTGCGCGGGTCCTGCAGGGCGTCGGTCACGATGACGGGGCCTTTTTTGATGGCCTCGAAATAGGTGTCGAACCTGCCGCACTCCAGGCAGGTCCCGGAAGTGTGCTCCCCTCCTGGCGCGTCGAACTTGTCCATGCAGCAAAGCCTGTCGGCCTGCATCATCCACAGACTGGCCCGGGCCACGTCCATGGCGTGGGTCATCCGGGCCGTGATCATGGGGGCGGCTTCTTGCAGAAGGCCATGAAAAACGGTTGGATGCGTCGAAATTTCAGCGATGACGGCCTGCTGCCGTTCGATGCGCTTCAGGGTTTCGCGCAGCGTCTCTTCAGCTCGGTGCCGATCGGCGATTTCGCCCTGCAGCTCCCGGATCTTTTGCTGCAGCATGGGGTAGTAGCTTTTGCGTCCTGAAGACTCGCTAAGACCCACGATCTTGTCGCGCAGCGATGCGGTACCGGTCACGCCCTCCTCAGGTTGCTTCTTCATAGATGACTTGAATGTCGCGCTTGTTGGCGGTCTTGGGGTTGGTGACAAGGCAGGGGTCAAGGATCGCCTTGTCCGAAAGCACCGGGATGTCGCTGGCGCGTATGCCCTTGGAGGCCAGTCTGTCCCTGATGCCGAGGGCGCTGCGCAGGCCGGTCATGGATTCGATGAGCCATGCGCGCACTTCCGAGGCGCCCATGCCCCGGGAATCGAGCCCCATGTTTTCGGCGATGACCCGGAATCGTTCGGGCGCCGCCGAAAAGTTGTAGTCCACCACATGCGGCAGGAGCAGGGCGTTGCATTCGCCGTGGGGCAGGTCCTTGTAGCCGCCCAGGCTGTGGGCCAGGGCATGCACCGCGCCAAGGCTTGCGTTGGAGAACGCCAGCCCTGCCTGCATGCTGCCGAGCATGGTCTTGGCCTTGAGTTCCATGTCCTCGGGATGCAGAAAGGATTCCAGCAGATTGCCGTGAACCAGGCGGATGGCTTCCAGGGCGTGCACGTCGGTCATGGGCGAATGCGCGCTGGAGACAAAGGCCTCGATGGCGTGGGCCAGCGCGTCCATGCCCGTGCAGGCGATGAGGTACGGGCTCTTGGTCATCAGGGTCTGAGGGTCGATGAGGGCCACATCGGGGATGATGGTCTTGCTGATGATGGCGATCTTGGTCTTACGGTCCGTGTCGTTGATGATGGCGAACTGGGACACGTCGGCCGAAGTGCCCGCCGTGGTCGGGATGCAGATGAGCGGGGGCATGGGCACGATGATCTTGTCCACGCCTTCGTAGTCGAGGATGTGCCCGCCGTTGGAGACGACGATCCCGATGCCCTTGGCGCAGTCCATGGGACTGCCTCCGCCCACGGCCACGATGCCGTCGCATTCGCCCGCTTCATAGGCCGCGACACCGGCCATGACCTCCGCGGTCTTGGGGTTGGGGGTGATGTCCGAAAAAATGACGCCCTCGATGTCGAAGGCGGCGAGGCTCTCCAGGACTCTTGTGGCCCATCCGGCAGCGAGCACGCCTGCGTCGGTGACGACAAGGGGTCTGGTGATGCCGAATTTGCCTGCGTACTGCCCGGCCAGATCCACCGCGCCCACCCCGAAAATCGTTTCCGGAGCGACGAATTTGCGCAGATCGGTGAAGTTCATGCTGTTCCCCCAAGAGCGTTTTGGATGAATTGCCCAATACTTATTTTTAGCACGGTACGGCTTGATGTGCCAGAATAAGTTGGCTTGCGCGTTTTTGCTCCGGGAGCAAAAGACGAAGGCCAGCGGGGGCGACAAGTCCTGCTGCTCAGGCCTGTCGGGCCACTTCCTCCCTGCGGAAGCAGTCCCGGCTGTGATCGTTGAACAGTCCGACGGCCTGCATGTAGGCATGACAGGTGGTCCCGCCCAGAAAGGAAAAGCCGCGTCGCTTGAAGTCCAGCGCCAGCGCGTCGGCCTCGGACGAGGTGGTCTGGTAGTCGGCCAGGGCCCGGATGTCGTGGGCAATGGGGCGGCCGTCGACGAAGTCCCACAGATAGGACGCAAAAGTGCCGAAGCGGGATTGCACTTCCAGAAATGCGCGGGCGTTGGCGATGGTCGCCTCGATTTTGCGGCGATGGCGGATGATGCCGGGATCCAGCAGCAGCCGATCCACGTCCTGGGCGGTGAACCGCGCCACCTTTTGAGGATCGAATCCGGCAAAGGCGGCCCGGTATCCCTGCCGCTTGCGCAGCACCGTGTACCAAGACAGCCCGGCCTGTGCAGATTCAAGGATGAGGAACTCGAAAAGAACGCGGTCGTCGCGGACCGGCACCCCCCACTCCTCGTCGTGGTAGCGGACGTAGTCGGGCTTTGAGAGATCAAGCCAGGGACAGCGGATCATGCCTTGCCCCGGGCGGCCAGGGTCTCTTCCAGCAGGGAGACGGCGCGCGGGATGGGGAAGCGCTGACCGGTCCAGCGTTCGAATTGGGCCAGTCCCTGGTGCACGAACATGGGCAGGCCGGGGATGGTCGCCGCGCCTTCTCGGGCGGCCTGGGCCAGAAGCTGGGTTTCCCTGGGGTTGTAGACCAGGTCGTAGACCAGGGAGATGCCAGTCAGGGACGATTTCCAGGGTGAAAGGGCCTGGAAGGGACCGGACATGCCAAGCGGGGTGGTGTTGACCAGCAGGCTCGGGCGCACGTCGTGCCGGTCGGCCCAGGGCACATGCTCGGCCTGAAACGATTGGGCCAGGCGGTCGGCCCGGCCTCCCGTGCGCGCGGACAGAAGCACCTTCCATCCCGCCTGGCGCAGGCCGCAGACCGCAGCGCGGGCGGCCCCTCCCGCGCCCAGGACCAGGGCCGTGCCGGGGGGTGTACCCCGTTCGAGGAGCGGCGCCATGAACCCGGTCACGTCGGTGTTGTCGCCCCAGACCATTTTGTCCTGCCAGTAGAGGGTGTTCACGGCGCCGATGTCGCGGGCGTTGTCCGTCAGCCTGTCGACAAGGGGCATGACCGTCTCCTTGTGCGGGATGGTCACGCTGGCCCCGTGAATGGGCAGGGTGCGCAGGGCGGCCATGAAGGCGGCGAGTTTTTCGGGGGGCGTATCCCAGACGTGGTAGGAGGCCTTTATGCCCAGCTCCCGGAAGCCCCAGTTGTGCAGGACGGGGCTCAGGGTATGCGCGAGGGGGTGGCCGATGATGCCTAGAAGAAGCATGGTCGCACCTCGGACGGTTCAGGTGGAGGATGGGTGCGGAAAAAAACGGGGCCCGCGAGGGCCCCGGGGATCGTTAAGCGTATTGACCGTTGGCGATGACGTAATCCGCGCCGGCCTGAATGGCCGCCGCGTTCTTGGGAATCATGTGGCTGTAGTGCGAGGAGATGACCGAATCGAGACTGTCCTGCACCTGCTTGACCGGCATGATGCCCGTGGCCTGCACGTAGGCGCCGATGGCGACCATGTTGGCCATGCGCGTATTGCCCAGGCCGTCGGCGATCTCGTTGACCGGAACGGCGTAGACCTTGACCCGGTTCTTGTCGGTCTGGGCCGGGTCGATGAGCGAGGAGTTCAGAATCAGGACTCCGCCGTCCTGCAGCTGCGGCTGGAACTTGTCCAGGGACGGGCCGTTCATGATGATCAGGCTCACAGGCGAGCGGATGATGGGCGATCCGATGACGTCATCGGAGACCACGACGGTGCAGTTGGCAGTGCCGCCGCGCATTTCCGGTCCGTATACGGGAATGTAGGTCACGTTGAGCCCTGCGTTCATGCCCGCGTAGGCCAGGAGATTGCCGATGAGCATGACGCCCTGGCCGCCGAATCCGGCGATGATTGCATCCTGGTAAATGCTCATTTCTCCTCCTTTGCCAGCACGTCTTTGAAGTTGCCCAGAGGGAAGTAGGGGATCATTTCCGTTTCAATGCGCTTGTTGGCCTGAAGCGGGGTCATGCGCCAGTTGGTGGGGCAGGTGGCCAGAATTTCCACAAAGGAGAAGCCGGCTTCCTTGGTCTGATACTCGAAGGCTCTGGTCACGGCCTTCCGGGCTTTCTTGATGTTCTTGATGTTGTTGACCGCGACCCGTTCCGCAAAGGCCACGCCGCCCAGGGAGGCGATGATCTCGGTCATGCGGATGGGCATGCCCTCGTTCTCGCTGCAGCGTCCGCCGGGGCAGGTGGTGGTCTTCTGGCCGACCAGGGTGGTGGGGGCCATCTGTCCGCCGGTCATGCCGTACACGGTGTTGTTGACGAAGATCGTGGTGATGTTCTCGCCCCGGTTGGCGCAGTGCATGATCTCGGCCATGCCGATGGAGGCCAGGTCGCCGTCGCCCTGATAGGTGAAGACGATCTTGTCCGGCCGGGCGCGCTTGACGCCTGTGGCCACCGCCGGAGCGCGGCCGTGGGGCGATTCGATGGCGTCCAGGGTGAGGTAGTTGTAAATGAAGACCGAGCAGCCGATGGAACCGACGAGGATGGTCTTGTCGACCAGGCCCAGGTCCGTGATGGCCTCGGCCACCAGACGGTGGGCCGTGCCGTGATGGCAGCCCGGACAGTAATGCGAGGCCCGGTCGGTCAGGACCTCGGGATAGTTGGTGACGCGAATTTCCTGGGTCATGCTTATCCCTCCAGCGCCTTCAGAATGGGTTCTTCGAAATCATCCGGCGTGGGCAGATTGCCGGGCAGCTGGCCATGGAACGCCGAATCGGCCACGGTCCGGATGGAGAGGCGCACGTCTTCCACCATCTGGCCCATGTTGTGCTCGATGGTCAGGAAGCGCTTGCCTTCCTTGGCCAGGTTCAGGAGCACTTCCGAGGGGAAGGGGAAGAGCGTGATGGGCCGCACCAGCCCGACCTTGTGCCCCTGGGCGCGCAGCTTGCGGATCGTGCTCTTGACGATGCGGCCGATGGATCCGAAGGCCACGACGACAAGCTCGGCGTCTTCGGTCAGGAAAAGCTCCTGATCCACTTCGGCCTGCATGGCCTGGTACTTGGCCTGAAGCTTCTGGTTCTGTCCCGCCAGCGCGCCGTCGTCGAGGAAGAGGGATTTCAGAAGGCGCGGATCGCGGTCCTTGGCGCCCTGCAGGCCCCAGTCCTGACCTTCGTTTGGGTCCAGGTTCTCGGGCACCCACGGTACTACAGGCTCCTTCATCTGGCCGATGATGGCGTCGGCCAGCACCAGGACCGGATTTCTGTACTTGAAGGCCAGGTCAAAGGCCTTGATGGTCAGGTCGTAGGCTTCCTGCACCGTGCCCGGCGCCAGAACCAGCAGCTTGTAGTCGCCGTGTCCGCCGCCCTTGACGGACTGGAAGTAGTCGCCCTGGGAGGGGCCGATGTCCCCGAGGCCGGGGCCACCGCGGCTGACGTTGACCAGCACGCCGGGGAGCTCGCTGCCGGCCATGTAGGAAATGGCCTCCTGCTTGAGGGACATGCCGGGGCTCGACGACGAGGTCATGGCCCGGATGCCGCACCCTGCCGCTCCGAGCAGCATGTTGGCCGCGGCCACTTCGCTCTCGGCCTGCACGAACTGTCCGCCGGCCTCGAACATGGCCGTGGACATGAATTCGGGGATGTCGTTCTGGGGGGTGATGGGGTAGCCAAAAAAGCACTTCACCCCGGCGGCCAGGGCACCGCGCGAGATGGCTTCGTTGCCCTTGACGAAGATGCGTTTGGGAGTGCTCATTTTCCTCCTCCTTTGGCCGACTTCGTCGTGTACACGTTGATGGCATAATCCGGACACATCATGGCGCAAAAGGCGCAGCCCTTGCATTCGCTCATCATGTCGGGGGCGATTTCGGTCACCTTGTATCCCTTCTGATTGAATCGACTCGATTGCTGGATGATGCCGGTCGGGCAGACTTCGGTGCAGAGCAGGCAGCCCTTGCAGCGGTCTTCCCGGAACTCGACTCTGCTTGACATGGAATACCTCCACGGGGGGATAGTGTTGATGATCAAGAATTTCCTGTCGGGCGGATCAGCGGATGAGCATGGCGTCGCCGTACGAAAAAAAGCGAAAACCCTGCCGCACCGCGTGGTTGTAGGCATCGATAATCTGTTGCCTGCCCGCGAGTGTGCAGACCATAATGATTAGGGAAGAGCGGGGCAAGTGGAAGTTGGTGATGAGCTGGTCCACGACTTTAAAGCCATAGCCGGGGCGGATGAAGATGTCCGTCCAGCCCTTGTAGGGACCAATTTCCCCCAGGGCCGTGGCCATGCTCTCCAGCGTCCGGGAGGTGGTCGTGCCCACGGCGACGACGGGGCGTCCTTCGCTTTTGGCCGTGGCGATGGCGCGGGCCGTTTCCTCGGACACTTCGGCGTATTCGGCGTGCATGACGTGCTCGCGGATATCGTGCGCGCGCACCGGGCTGAAGGTTCCGTAGCCGACGTAGAGGGTGACTTCGGCCATCCGGATGTCCCGCGCGGCCAGGGCGTCCATGATCGACGGGGTGAAGTGCAGGCCGGCGGTGGGCGCGGCCACGGAGCCGAGCTTGTCTTCCCGGGAGTAGACGGTCTGGTAGCGGGTGCGATCCTCGCTCTTGTCCTTGCGGTGGATGTACGGGGGCAGGGGGATGTGACCCTGCTTCAGGAAATGTTCGGCCAGGTCGCCGGCCCAGCGCATCGAAACCTTCGCCCTGCCGAACTCGCCCTTTTCGAGCACGCGCAGTTCGATGCCCGGGAAAAGGAGCCGGTCCCCCTGGCGCGGTCCCTTTGACGCCTTGAGCAGCCCTTCGACCTCGGCGGTCCTGGTGCCGTCCGCGTTTGCGCCTGGTTCTATGAGCGCCAGGGGCGTGAGCAGCAGGAACTCGACCTTGCCCCCGGACTCCTTGCGTCCGATGAGCCTGGCGGGCAGGACCTTGGTGTTGTTGACCACCAGCAGCGCGCCCGGCGGGAGAAGGTCCGGGATGTCGGCGAACATGGCGTCGCGCACTTCGCCGCTGTCCCGGTCCAGCACCAGCAGCCGGGAGGCCCCGCGCTTTTCGGTCGGGTCCTGGGCTATCTGGGCCTCGGGCAGGTCGAAATCATATGATTGAAGATTGAATTCCGGTGGAATAGCAGTCATGTTTGTCCTCGTGTCCACGTGCTGCTAGCCCAAGCCACGGCGAAGCGCAATTCCTCCGAACAGTGCAAAACCTCACCGGCGAACCCATGACCAACCACATCCTTGATTTTGACCGCGAGCACATCTGGCATCCCTACACCTCGACGACTCATCCCCTGCCCGTGCACGAGGTCGTCTCCGCGCGCGGCGTGCGCCTTCGGCTCGCGGACGGCCGGGAGCTCGTCGACGGCATGGCCTCGTGGTGGGCGGCCATCCATGGTTACAACCATCCCGTTCTGAACGCCGCCGTCACCGACCAGCTCTCCCGCATGGCCCATGTCATGTTCGGCGGCCTGACCCATGCGCCGGCCGTCGAGCTTTGCCGGACCCTGGTCGAGCTGACGCCCGCGCCCCTGACCAAGGTTTTCCTGGCCGATTCCGGCTCGGTGGCCGTCGAGGTCGCCATCAAGATGGCCTACCAGTACTGGATCTGCCGAGGCCGGGAAGGGAAGAACCGCCTTTTGACCATCCGGGGCGGCTACCACGGCGACACGTTTGCGGCCATGAGCGTGTGCGACCCCGTGAACGGAATGCACGAGAGCTTCTCGGGCGTTCTTTCCAGGCACCATTTCGTGCAGCGTCCCCGCTGCCGCTTCGGCGACGAGTGGGACGAAAGCGACATCATCCCTATGCGCGAAACCCTTGAGCGCCATCATGACGAGATCGCGGCCGTGATTCTTGAACCCGTGGTGCAGGGGGCGGGGGGGATGTACTTCTACCATCCCATGTACCTCAAGCGCGTGCGAGAACTCTGTGACGCCTTCGACGTGCTGCTCATCGCCGACGAGATCGCCACGGGTTTCGGGCGCACGGGAAAGCTTTTCGCCTGCGAGCACGCCGGGATCAGCCCGGACATCATGTGCCTGGGCAAGGCCCTGACCGGGGGCTACATGACCCTGGCCGCGACTCTGGCCACGGATCGCGTGGCCGAGGGGGTCTGCTCGGGAGAGCCAGGAGTGTTCATGCACGGCCCGACCTTCATGGGCAACCCTCTGGCCTGCGCCGTGGCAAGGGCGTCCCTGGGCCTGCTTCTTGATAACGATTGGGCCTCGCAAGTGGCGCGGATCGGGCGTTTGCTGACAATCGGCCTTGCCCCGTGTCGAAATTTGTCCTACATTTCGGACGTGCGCATCCTTGGCGCCATCGGAGTGGTGGAGCTCAAGGATCCGGTGCGCATGGCCGAAATTCAGACCGCTTTTGTCGAGGAGGGCGTCTGGGTTCGTCCCTTTGGCCGTTTGGTGTACGTGATGCCGCCATACATCACGGATGACCAGGACCTGGCCTTTTTGACCAAATCCTTGATCAAGGTTGTGGCGGAGCATTTTTGTTGATGCCCCTTAGTCTTGATCACAAACGACCGGCTGCCGCGTTGGCGGCAACACAAGAAGGAGAACATCGGATGCGGAAAAGTTCTGTGTGGTTTTTTTGCCTGGCAGTCATGGGCCTGGGAGTGCTTGGCGTCTTGCCTGAAGTCTGGGCTGCCGGGGGACTGCATCATGCGGCGGACGAAATCGGCAAGCAGATGGGCGTGCTCTGGGTCGTGCCCTTCGCGGGCCTGCTCTTGTCCATCGCCATCATGCCGCTGGCGATCCCTCATTTCTGGCATCACAACTACGGCAAGGTCGCCGCTTTCTGGGGCGCGGCCTTCATCGTGCCATACGCCCTGGTGTACGGTTTCGATCTGGCCGTCTACAATGTGCTGCATGTCCTGTTTCTGGAATACATCTCCTTCATCATCCTGCTCTTTTCCCTTTTCACCATCGCCGGCGGCGTGTGCCTGCGCGGCTCCCTGGTGGGCAAGCCACAGGTCAACGTGATTATCCTGCTGATCGGCACTCTGCTGGCCAGTTGGATGGGCACCACCGGCGCGGCCATGCTGCTCATCCGTCCGCTCATGCGCGCCATCTCGCACCGCAAGTACAAGGTGCACACCATCGTGTTCTTCATCTTCCTGGTCGCCAACATCGGCGGCAGCCTCACGCCCCTGGGCGATCCGCCGCTGTTCCTGGGCTTCCTGAAGGGCGTGTCCTTCTTCTGGACCACGGTGCACATGTTCATCCCGTTTGCTGTGTTGTCGGCCATTCTGCTGGCGCTTTATTTCGTCATCGACACGGTGCTCTTCAACAAGGAAGGTCGCCCCGAGTCTCCCGACGCAGGCCAGGATGGCAAGCTGCGCCTTGAAGGGACCGCCAACCTGCTGCTTCTGGGCGGCGTGGTCGCCGGCGTGCTCATGAGCGGCATGTGGAAGCCCGGCGTTGAAATCACCGTCTATGAAGTCCACGTTGAACTGCAGAACATCCTGCGCGACGTGCTGCTGCTGGCCCTTGCCTTCGTGAGCCTCAAGATCACGGCCCCGGAGATCCGCCGTCGCAACGAGTTTGACTGGGAGCCCATCCGGGAAGTGGCCAAGCTCTTCTCCGGCATCTTCATCTCCATGATCCCGGCCATCTCCATCCTGCGCGCGGGCATGGACGGCGCCCTGAACGGCATCATCTCCATGGTCAAGACCGCCGAGGGCCTCGACAACCACACCATGTACTTCTGGTTGACCGGTTCCCTGTCCGCCTTCCTGGACAACGCCCCGACCTATGTCGTGTTCTTCAATACGGCCGGCGGCGATGCGCAGCGCCTCATGACCGAAGTGGGAACCCTGCTGGCCATTTCAGCAGGCGCGGTTTTCTTCGGGGCGTGCACGTACATCGGCAACGCCCCCAACTTCATGGTCCGGTCCATCGCTGAAACGGGCGGCATCAAGATGCCCAGCTTCTTTGGCTACATGGCCTGGTCCGCAGGCATTCTGGTGCCGTGTTTCGTTCTTATGAACATTCTCTTCTTCCATTAATCAAGACCTTTGAGGCGGGAATATCCGCCGTGGAGATATGACTATGATCAAAGTTGAACGTGTACTCATTCCGGTCGATGGATCGGATTCTTCCAGAAACGCGGCCAAGTATGGCGCGCATCTGGTCAATTCCAAGTACCCCAAGATCTATCTGCTCAATGTATGGGAGCCCATCAACATGACCATCGGCGGCGAAATGGCCGAAAAGCTGCGCGCCAACGCCGAGGCCAAATCCATGGCCGTGCTCGAGGAATACAAGAAACTGCTTGAGCCCTGCGGCATGGACGTGGAACTGATTTCGCGTAGCGGTCGGCCAGACTACGCCATTCTGAACGTTCAGGACGAGCTTGATTGCGACCTCATTGTCATTGGTTCGCGAGGCCTGTCCGTGCTCGAGAACGTGATCATGGGCAGCGTGGTCACCCGCGTGCTCGAAGGCGCGACCTGCCCCGTGCTGGTCACACGTAACCTGCGCCTGAAGTATCTGCAGGACGCTTGCGGGCTGTAATACGACCGGCAACCTCCTCTTCAACATCGAATCAGGACCGGCCCTCATCAAGGGGGCCGGTTTTTTTGTGCGCTCCTGGCGATTCAATCCGAATCTTTTTTGTACGAATTGGTCAATGAAAACAGGACCTCCTTCGCAGGGCGCGCGAGGAAGACGCGGACTGCCCGCTTACATAGACAGGCAGGGGGTTTTGCAGGGGTCTTGCCGCGTGCGGCGATATGGCATATTGACCCGCCGTGCGAAAAATCAGGTCTTTGGCGGTCGCGGCGTGCCGACCGACCGCCTCCGTTTCCGGGCAATCATGTTCCGGACAGGGCCGCAGAGTTCATTATTTCATCTTTTTCGGTGTCCGGAGATGACACGCGTCGGAGACGGGTCTGCTTTTTCGCTTGCAAGGGATAAAGGGGAGAGGCTGGGCGTCTTCGTGGCGCCTTTCATGTCAGCGAACTGGTCGCCACCTCCCGGTGGTGGTCAATAAGGAGAACATCGGATGCGAAAAAGTTCTGTCTGGTTTTTTTGCCTGGCGGTCATCGGGCTGGGGGTTCTTGGCGTCTTGCCGGATGTTTGGGCCTCCGGGGGGGATCTGCACCATGAGGCTGCGGAGATCGGCAAGCATTTGGGCGTGCTTTGGGTGGTTCCCTTTGCGTGCATGCTTCTTTCCATCGCCGTCATGCCTCTGGCCGTGCCGCACTTCTGGCACCATCATTACGGCAAGGTGGCAGCTTTTTGGAGCGTGGCGTTCCTGGTTCCCTTCGCCATCGGCCACGGTTACGAGCTGGCGCTGTATTCCGTGGTGCACACCATCGCCCTGGAGTACGTTTCGTTTCTGATCCTGCTTTTTTCCCTGTTCACCATCGCTGGCGGCGTTTGCCTGCGCGGCTCCCTGGTGGGCAAGCCGGTGGTCAACACGGTCATTCTGCTCATCGGCACCCTGCTGGCCAGCTGGATGGGCACCACCGGCGCGGCCATGCTGCTCATCCGTCCGCTCATGCGCGCCATCTCGCACCGCAAGTATAAGGTTCACACCATCGTATTTTTCATCTTTCTGGTCGCCAACATCGGCGGCAGCCTCACGCCCCTGGGCGATCCGCCGCTGTTTCTGGGATTTTTGAAGGGCGTGTCCTTTTTCTGGACCACAAAGCATCTGTTTGTGCCTTTCGTGGTCATGTCGATCATTCTGCTGACGCTTTATTTCGTCATCGACACGGTGCTCTTCAGCAAGGAAGGACGCCCCGAGTCGCCTGATGCGGGCCAGGACGGCAAGCTGCGCCTGGAAGGCACCTTCAACCTGCTCCTGCTGGCCGGCGTGGTCGGCGGCGTGCTCATGAGCGGCATGTGGAAGCCCGAGGGCGGCGTGGTGATCTATCACGTGCATGTCGAGCTGCAGAACATCGCCCGTGACGTGCTGCTGCTGGTTCTGGCCGGGGTGAGTCTCAAGACCACGGCCGCTGAAATCCGCCGCCGCAACGAATTCAACTGGGAGCCCATCGTCGAGGTGGCCAAGCTCTTCGCCGGTATCTTCATCACCATGATTCCGGCCATCGCCATCCTGCGCGCGGGCATGGACGGCGCCTTGTCGGGCCTCATCGCCATGGTCTCCGTGGACGGCGTGGCCAACAACGCCATGTACTTCTGGCTGACCGGCGCACTGTCGAGCTTCCTGGACAACGCTCCGACCTATCTGGTCTTCTTCAACACCGCCGGTGGCGATGCGCAATTCCTGATGGAGCACGTGCACACCCTCATGGCGATTTCGGCGGGTGCGGTGTTCATGGGTGCCAATACCTACATCGGCAACGCCCCCAACTTCATGGTCCGGTCCATCGCCGAATCAAGCGGAATCAAGATGCCCAGTTTCTTTGGCTACATGGCCTGGTCCGTGGGTATTCTGGTCCCCTGTTTCGTGCTCATGACCTTCCTTTTCTTCCGTTAATCGCAAGCAAAGAGGCGGCCCTGCCGCCACGGAGATACTGCCATGATAAAGGTTGAACGTGTTTTGATTCCGGTGGATGGTTCCGATTCATCCAGAAACGCGGCCAAATACGGCACGCAGTTGGTCAATTCCAGACACCCCAAGATATATCTGCTCAACGTCTGGGAGCCCGTCACCATGACCATCGGCGGAGACATGGCCGAGAAGTTGCGTGCCAACGCCGAGGCCAGGTCCATGGCGATCCTGGAAGAGTACAAGAAGATGCTGGAGCCCTGCGGCATGGAAGTGGAGCTGATTTCGCGCAGCGGACGTCCCGACTATGTCATCCTGAATGTCCAGGACGAGCTGGACTGCGATCTCATCGTCATCGGTTCGCGCGGATTGTCGGTGCTTGAGAACGTGATCATGGGCAGCGTGGTCACGCGAGTGCTCGAAGGTGCAAACTGCCCCGTGCTGGTCACGCGGAACTTGCGTGTGAAGTATCTGCGGGATGCCTGCGGCATCTGATCGCTGCGTTCATGAGAAATGAAAAGGCCGGCTCCCCGCGAAGGGGGCCGGCCTTTTTCATCTGGTGGTCAGTCCATATTTCTTGAGGCGGTATTGCAGCGTGCGCCGACTGATTCCGAGCGCCTGGGCCGTGCGCTCGCGGTGTCCGGCATATTTGCGCAGGGTCTCTTCAAGGGCTTGGCGCTCGGCGGTCTCCAGCGGGCTTTCCCCGGGCTGGACGAGCTGCGCCGGGCGGGCGGCCGGGGCGGGAGCCAGCAGGTGATCCGGGAGGTCCCGCAGGTCCAGGATGTCCCCGCGGCAGAGGATGAGCGCGCGCTCCAGGACGTTTTCAAGCTCGCGCACGTTGCCCCGCCATTCGTGACGGCCCAGCGCGTCCAGGAATTCCCGGCTGACGGTGCGGATCGGGCGGTTGTTTTTGCGGCCGAGCTTGTCCAGCAGATAATCCACGAGCAGGGGAATGTCCTCGATGCGTTCGCGCAGGGGCGGAATGCGTATTTCGAGCACATTCAGTCGGTAATAGAGGTCTTCGCGAAATTTGCCTTCGGCGATCATGGCCGGGAGGTCGCGGTTGGTGGCCGCGATGAAGCGCACGTCGATGCTGACCGGGGTCACGCCGCCGAGGGGTTCGACGATGCGTTCCTGCAGGGCACGCAGGATCTTGGCCTGCAAGGTCAGGGGCAGTTCGCCGATTTCATCGAGAAAGAGAGTGCCGCCCCCGGCCAGCTGGAAGCGTCCGGGTTTGTCCTGGGCCGCGCCGGTGAAGGCGCCGCGCACATAGCCGAAAAGTTCGCTTTCGAGCAGGTTCTCGGGCAGGGCCGCGCAGTTGACCTTGACCAGCGGACCCTTGGCGCGCGTGCTCTGATCGTGCAGTTGCTGGGCGACGAGTTCCTTGCCCGTGCCCGATTCCCCGAGGATGAGCACGTTGGCTTCGCTTGGGCCCACCTGTTCGATGAGCTCCACGACCTTGCGGATTTCCTGGCTGTTGCCGATGATCCTGGTATCCTGCAACCGGCCGATCTGTTTTTTGAGGTCGCGGTTTTCGCGGGTCAGGCGCACGTGTTCCGCCGCCTTTTTGACCACGGCCAGCAATTCGTCATTGTCCGTGGGCTTGGTCAGATAATCCCAGGCCCCGATCTTCATGGATTCGACGGCGCTGCTGACGTTGCCGAACGCTGTCAGCATGATCACCGGGGTCGTCATCCCTTCCTCGTGCATCTTCTGCAGCACATCAAGGCCGCTCATGCCCGGCATGCGCATGTCCAGAAGGACGACGTCCACGGGCCTGGCGCGCAATGTGGCCAGGCCGGACGAGCCGTTGTCCGCCTCCAGCACCTTGAAGCCCGCGTCGCCGAGGACGACGCGGACCATGAGCCTGTGCGCCGGTTCGTCGTCAATCACGAGGACTGTGGACTGTGAGGTCATGTGCTGCTCCCGGTTTGGTTGGCGGGGAAGAAAAGGGAGACGGTGGTGCCTCCGGTCGCCGGCGTTTCGATCTGGATGCTGCCGCCATGCTCCTGCATGATGGTGTGGACGATGGCCAGGCCAAGGCCGGTGCCCTTGTTCCGGGTGGTGAAGAACGGCTCCAGGGCGTGCTCGCGCTCTTCAGGGCTCATGCCTGTTCCGTTGTCCCGGACGCGAATCCACGTCCCGCTCGCGGCGGGCTCGGACCAGAGTTCGATCAGGCCGCCTTCCTCGGGCAGGGCCTCGACGCTGTTCATGAGCAGGTTGATGATCGCCTGCTTCAGGGCGTCCCGGTCGGCCTGCACGGTTTGGGCATCCGTTCATTGTTCCAGGCGACCGTTTCTGGCGCCTGCATCCATGGACAAGAGAGTATGCACTTCCCGGAAAATCTCTGCAAGGGGCACCTGGGCGAAGCTCAGCTGCCTTGGCCTGGCCAGGAAGAGCAGATCGGTGATGACGCGGTTCAGGCGGTCCGCTTCCTGGACCATGGTCCGTGCATACAGCTCTTCGGGGTCGCGTCCGGCAAGCTTCTTGGCGAAGAACTGGGCGAATCCGCGCAGGGCCGAGAGCGGATTTCGAATCTCGTGAGCAACACCCGCCGCCATGCGGCCGATGGCGGCCAGCTTTTCTTTGCGGTGCAGCTCCCGCTCAAGACCGGCCAGTTCCGTACGGTCGCGAATCAGCACGAGGCGCTGCTCCGATCCATCCTTCAAAGGGAGTTGCAAAATTTCCAGATGCCGATCGGCCGTCTTGAGGGTGCTCCAGTCCTGTCCGGGTTGCCTGTCCGGCGTCAGACCCAGGTTCGAGAAAATGCTGGAGAGCGGTTGCCCCACGAGGCCGAGTCCGCCCATGAGGCTTGTGGCCGCCGGATTGGCCGCCACGACCGTGCCGTCGGCGGAGAGGGTCAGCAGACCGTCGGGCATGTTGTCCAGCAGGCGGGCGTTAAAGGATTCCAGGCGTTGCAGGCGTCTGTGCTGTTCGTTGCGTTGCAGAAATCCCAGGAGCAGAATCCAGAAGACGATGGTCACCGCCAGGATGTACCCGGTCTGCAGGATGGCCGTGCGCTTGTATTTGCCGAAGGCCGCCAGATGGTGGGTCATGTCGACGCCGATGAGCAGGAGCGGCGGCTGCTTGTCCGGCGGACACTGGCCGTCGGGACAGGCGGGAGCGGTAGTTAGGTGCGAGATGCGTCCCAGGACCATGATGGGCTGACCTTCGAAGTTCATTTCGCCGCTCCATTCCCCGGCGTTGCCGATGCTCGCCCAGGCGATGGTCGGCAGCTGGCCCTGGATCGCCTTTGGATCATTGTGCGAGGAGAGCAGGATGTGCCCGAGGGGGTTGTAGAGGCCGATGAAGCGTGCGTCGGTGCGCTTGATGTAGTCCTGGAGCAGTTCCTTGGCCAGGGTGCGATGGAGGTGCAGAAGCGTGTTGGTGTGTTCGGGGGTCGCGGGCAACTGCAGTTCCCGGCGCAGATTGATTTCGATCCCGGTGGCGATGGCGCGCGCCGTGACCAGGGCGTGCTCGTGAAAGGATTCCTGCTGCTGACGCAGATTGCGCCATGTGGAGAAGCTCAGCGCCAGACCAAGGACAAACACGGCCATGGTGGCCATCATGATGGTGCGATCGCTGCGAGACGGGAGAACGAGTTCCATGGCCTGCCTTTCTCAAGGAAAAGGCAAAGGCCGCAGGGGGTACGGCCTTTGCCCTTTTCAAGGGAGGGAGAGAGAAGGTTTTACATGGTTTGTGCGGCTGGGCATCCGGGAGCGGAGCCGACGCCTGGGGTGGCGCCGCTGGAGTGTGCTCCGCATCCGGACATGCGTCCGCAGCCTCTGCCGGATTCGATGGGAACGGGCTTACCGGCGATTTCAGTCAACTCCACGCGGTAGTCCGCATTGAGTTTCTCTTTTTTCGCCTGCAGTTCGCTCACTTCGGCCACGGCCTTGTCGATGGCGGCTTTGTCGGTCGGGGTTGCCGCAAACAGGGCTTCCATGGCTTCGTGCTTGGCAAGGAGCTCCTTGTGGAGGGCAAAGAGTTCCTTGTGGTGTTCGTCGGTCACTGCCTGGACTTTCTGTTGCTGTTCGGGGGTCAGGCCGGACATGAAGTCCTGGTAGTGTCCCTGTCCCGGACAGCCGCTCTTGTAGGCCTGGGCTCCGGCTGCGAGGGCCAGGACCAACGAGGCGGCGATTATGAGGTGTTTCAGGTACATTTTAAGGCTCCCTTTGCAATTACATTCTGGAGGTAGTGGAATGTCTTTGGTTGGACCTCACATAGCAGGCGTCGTGCCAAAAGCTTAAGTTGTTTTATTTCAGCTTGTTGAGATTTGTGGTCGTGCGTCCTGCAGGAGATTTGCGTGCCGGTTGCTGCACAAGACGTGTGCATGTGCAATATATTGCATTTTTCCCGGTATTGCCATTGCCGGGGAAAGGATTACCTTTACCTCCATATTTATCGCAAACAGCCTGCTTCAAGGCGTAAGGGAGGTCCGTATGTGCAAGGGTTGCGGATGTTTGAGAGGCAAGACCACCACGACCGTGGTCAAGCATGAGCACGAACACACCCACGGGGATCTGACCCACAGTCATCCCCATGACCATGATCACGACCATGTCCACGACGAGCAGCCTCCAGCAGCTCATGAGGATCACAAGCATTAGTATCGACGGAAGCGCGTCGGTTCAAGGGCCGCCTGCAACAAGTGGGGGGCCTTTTTTCATCTTTACAGGTTTACAGGGAGGGTGCGTGCGTAAAACCGGAATGATCGTGCTTGGGCACGGCAGCAGGCGCAGGGAGGTTTCCTTGCAGTTCACGGCCATGGTGGAGCGGGTCGCGCGGGAAGTCAGCGGCGCGCCGGTCCTGCCGGCCTTTTTTTCCCTGGGCGAACCGACCCTGGCCGACCAGGTGCGCGCCCTTGCCTTGCAGGGCTGCGACAGGATCGTGGTCATGCAGTACTTTCTCTACAACGGGGTGCATATCGAGCAGGACATTCCGGAAATGATCGCCGCCCTGCGGGAGGAATTTCCAGGGGTCGAGTTCGTGCTCCAGCCGACCCTGCAGGACGATCCCGCCCTTGAGCGCCTCATAGTTGATCGCCTTTTGGCGGATGCGGGCCGATGACTCTGTCATGAAACCTCCTCGCCTTCGTCTCCGGTACGAAACACGCGGATCCTAGTGTGCTTCAACGGCAAGAAGTTCGAATCCGGGTGTTCCGGGTGGACCGACTTGCCACACACAATGGAGGTATCCATGTCGCGTGTTTGTCATATCCATCAGGACATCGAGATTCGGCTGCGGGAAAAATTCAGGAAGATCGAAAGGGAAAACGAGGGGTTACGGGAATCCATGTGCCAGGACCGGGAGCTTGAGCCGGATCTGGCGGATCAGGCCAGCACCGCTTCCTCCCAGGACTGGAACATGATACGCTACAATCGCAACGTTAAGCTGCTGAGGGACATCACCGTCGCCCTCAAGGCCATCGACAACGATTCCTACGGGATCTGCGAAATGTGCGGAGAGCATATTGCCGACCGCAGGCTCCTGGCCATACCGAGCGCGCTCTTCTGCATAGAGTGCCAGGAGATGATCGACAGGCATCCCGGAGAATTCGGACGCACCGGACTTGGGGACGGGGTTCTGGCAGCAGTCTGATCGGCCGCCCTCTCCCGTCAATGGTCCGGACCGGGGCCACCGGCCCCTAAGGATTGAGCCGTCCATGCAGAAGAATTACGTACTTGATACCAATGTGCTCATTGACAACCCCCAATGCATCCGCGCCCTGCGCAACGGCCAGGAAAACCGGGTCATCCTGCCGTACACCGTTCTGCGAGAGCTGGACAAGCTCAAGCGCGAGCCGCGTGTGGCCCACATCGTGGCCCAGGCCATTGCCGCCCTGCAGGACGACCCGGATGTCCTGTTCCTCCCGCCCCGGACGTTCACGGACGCGGAAAGCAAGAGCGGCGATGACCTGATTCTTGACGAACTCAAAGACAGCGGAGTGGATGCGCCCATCCTGGTCACCAACGACCGCATCCTTCAGCTCAAGGCCCGCATCCACGCCATCGCCAGCGAGGGGTACCGCGATTCAAATCCCTTCCGCTCCGAATCCCAGTCCTACACCGGTTTTGTGCGCGAGGGCGAGCCGCCCATTGCCAACAGCTTCGCCTGGGTTGGCGGACAGCCGTACATGCACGCCACCTCCGGGCCCCGCTTCATCGATTTTCAGCACAACGTCTGGAACGTGCGGCCGCGCAACGTCTATCAGAACCTGGCCCTGGAACTGCTTCTCGACGATGCCGTGAACCTGGTCACCATCCAGTCCGAGGCCGGATACGGCAAGACCTTCCTGGCCCTGGCCGCAGCTCTGTTCATGGCCCTTGAGAAGAAGGACAATCCATACCGCAAGATCTACCTTGTCAAACCCGTCATCGAGATCGGCGCCAAGCTCGGCTATCTGCCCGGCGATCTTGAGGAAAAGATGGCTCCCTACGTGCGCTACATCGGCGATCTGCTCATGAAGCTGCACGACCTGCGCCCGGCCAACCGCATCTTCGCCGACAGCGAGAGCGGCAATTTCAGGTACAATCCCAAACGCTTCGAGATTCTGCCTATCGCCTTCATCCGGGGCATGAACCTTGAGAACGCGGTGGTCATCATCGACGAGATGCAGAACCTTTCGCGCACGGAGACTCGGGCGCTTTTGACCCGCATGGGCGAAAACGTGAAATGCATCTGCCTTGGCGACACGCGCCAGGTCGACAATCCCTATCTGAACGAATCCAACAACGGTCTGAACTGGACCGTGAAGATGCTCAAAGGGCTGCCTGGATACGGGCACATCGTCCTCAAGGGCGAACGCTCGCGTGGGCCCATCACGGACATGGTCATCAAGACTGGGCTCTGATTTTCCGGGCGCCAACGGCCCGGTCCTTTCCCCACAAATCTTTATACCCCGTCTGCCGCGTGTGAGATTCCCTCACGCGGCAGGCGATGTCGCGTCCTTGCAAAGCTCCCAGGTTGCCAGAAAGGCGGAGCCGAAGCTGCGCTCCTCGGCGAAGCTGCGCGCCGCTTCGCCCATGCGTTTGACCCGGCATGGGTCGCCGCAGAGTTCGATCATGGCCTGCGCCAGGGCCTTTGCGTTCCGTCCGGGAACGATGAGTCCGGTCTTGCCGGGATCGATGTTCTCCATGGGTCCTCCCTTGTCGCTGACGATGATCGGCAGCCCCGAGGCCTGGGCCTCCAGGACCACATTGCCGAAAGTGTCCGTGGTCGATGGAAAGACGAAAAGATCGGCGGAGGCATAGGCCTCGGCCAGGGCCTCGCCGTGCAGGACTCCGGTGAAGAGCGCCGGCAGTCCTGTAAGTTCCCGCTCCATCTCCTCCCGATACGGCCCGTCGCCGACGATGACGAGGCTGACCCCGTGCCCGCGTAACGCCTCGTGGGCCGACTTGAAGGCCTCGCAGAGGATGTCCAGATCCTTTTCCCGTGAGACTCTCCCGACATAGATGAGCTTGAACTGGTCAACGCCCCGCCAGCGCTTGAAGAATCCGTTGCGCTTGATCGGATCGAAGCGCGCGGTGTCCACTCCGCGAGGGTAAACCCGTATGGCCCCGCGCTCCACGCCGAAGGACGTCAATTCATCGGCGATGGCCTGGGACGGGGCATAAACGACGTCCATCTGCTTGTAATACCAGGCCATGTACTTGCGGGTCAGGTCTTCAAGGCCGGAATCGCCGGTCAGGGAGGCGACATATTGGGGAAAGGCCGTGTGATAGGTGCCGTGGATGGGAATCTGCAGAATTCTGCTTATGGCCAGCGCGGCGAGGCCGACGGGACCGGGCGTGGCGGCCAGGATGAGCTTCGCGTCCGCTTCGAGGGTGTATTCGAGCATGCGCAAAAACGGTGGGTAGGAAACGGAAAGTTCGGGATACTCGGGTATCGCGAAGGTGCCGATGGGGTCGAAGACCTGGAGGCCCGGCGCGTTCTCGCCCTGTCCGCAGGTGATCACGGTCATGTTCTTGCCGTGTTCGAGGGCCATGTCCAGCTGCTGGCGGATGGTCCATGAGACGCCGTTCACGTCTTCGAAGGTGTCCGTGAAATGCAGGAGCGCGAGGGGACGGGGCCTGGCCTGTCCGAAAGCGCGGGCGCATTTGCGGCTGAAAGATCTTTCCCGGGCAAAGAGCCCGAAGGACACGAAATAAGGGGCCAGCAGCGCGTACAGCGACCCGGCCGTGCCGATGGTGCTGAAGATGTCGAAGATGTCGGCGCCGAGCGCGCTGGTGAGCAGGCGGTCCAGGAAGGTGGCGATGAGCTTGTCCGAGGCCTGCCCGACGCAGCGGAACCATTCCTGGTCGAGATCCGCCCCCGTCTCGCCCCTGGCGATGGCCGTGAACACGGGGTCGTTCTCGATGATTCGGGTCACCTCCTTCAGGAGCACGGCCTTGATCCCTTCGGCGTCGGCCAGGCGCAGGTAGGTGCTGCTCTTGCGTGTGCCGATGGCCGCGTGCAGACGGGCCAGGAAGCCGTCCCCGGACGTTTCGCTGGCACCGAGCATGCGGTCGGCGAACTGCATGCAGACTAATTTGGAACGCGAGCGCCGGGTCTTGGCGCGGTAGAACTGGTAGGCAATGGCGTACAGATTGCGCGCCAGCGCATGTCCGGTGGCCGCGTGTCCAGACGGCAGGGAGTTCCTGTCGCGCACCGCTTCCAGAAAATCGTCCGGACCGTCCGCCCTGGCCAGGGTGTGCATGCTTGCGATGTTGAGGCTCGAATGATCGTCGGAGCCGCCGATCAGCCCCTTTTCCCAGGGCTTGCGGCCCTGCGGCGCCATTGCGTGCCTGTCGGCCAGGATTTCGATGGTGGATCGGTCCAGATCGGCCAGAATTTTTCGCAGCACCGTGTTCTGCATATCGTCCCGGCAACCGTTCAATTCGAAGATGTCGAAGAGCAGCAGGCTTTGCTCGAAATGGTCGATGTCCAGCTTGTCGTTGACCGCGAACAGGGGATGGGCCAGCGCGTGCACCAGGTTTTCGCTGCGCAGGTAGCCGCACAGGTCATGGACATTTTCCCGCAGGCGCTGGATCTCCACATGCTGGCATTCCGTGATGTCATAGACAAGGACGTGCAGCTTGCAGCGATCCTCGGGGAAATAGGTGGTGACCTCCTCGCTCACGAAGACTCCCGGCAGATGGGCGATCTGTAGCGCTCCGTCGATGACGTTGTGGTCGGTGATAGTCACATAGTCCATGCCCGCGGCCTTGGCCCGCTCGTAAATGAAGGCAGGTTCCGTGAAGCTTTCCGGACAGCCGAGCTTCTGTAGAATCCATTGTGACGGCCTGCTGGAGAACTTGGAATGAACATGCATGTCCGCCTTGCGCTGTGGGATCATATGCGTACCTCGTTGTGGTTTAAGCACGTTATCCCGCATGGACGTCATTTTTGTTACGCGGTCATGACAATTCAATAAAGATATCGAGTTCATGAAAGGCCGGGGTAGGGCTGTCACAAAGCTGTGACGCAAATGTCACAGTATGGGAATTGACTTTATGGCGCTGTTAACAGACAAAATCCGCATTTATATATCACTTTTCACCAAGGAAGCGTGCATGGCCTCGAAACTCAAACACAATTGGCTGCTCTCACGCGCGGAAGCGGCGGATCTGCTTCGCAAACTGGCGGATACCCTGGAGCAGGAGTCCGATGATCTGGCCGAATACGGGATCAGCCTGGCGGAACTTGTCAAATTCAAGGTCAAGGTCGATCTGGGGCATGAGGACGCGCTGGAGGTCAAATTCACGGGCAAGGGCATCAAGGTTTGCGGAGCCGAAGACCCCTGCGGATCGGGAGTCGTGTGCGAGAGCTACTCGAAACTCAAGAAGCGGATGCAGATCTACTTCAAGGCCATGCGGGAAAGCATCGCCAACGGCGAGATGCCTTCGCGGGAGATTGTCTCGGTTTTTCTCTCGGATTCCGAAAGAATGATGTCATATCACGGCTACGGTGACGAATACTATCCTGCGTATGCGGAAATCTGCGAGCGCCTGCGCCTGGCCTTCGACCAGGAAGACCAGGCCGCGACCGTCGCCGTGGTCGAAGAGCTGATCCAGTCCAAAAAATCCTGCCACGACCGATACAAATAGGCTTTGCAAATGCGTTCTCTCGATCCCATGAATCCGGCGGCCTGGGACCCGGCCATCACCGAGCAGGATCTCGCTGTTTTCGAGCGCGTGATCAGCACGGATCTCAATGATGAAAAACTGAAGGAACTGGTCTCGCCGTCGCTCACCCTTCCCGTTCAGCAGAGCGTCATGGCCGTGCACTGGCACCCTGAATTCGTGCCCATGCCGGTCATTGAACAACGCGTTCACAACATGTTTCCGGGCATGACCGAGAGCCTGATCATCCCGACTCAGCACAACGAAATTCTCGAATACGGCGATTTCAGCGGCGTGGAGGTGGACTGCTACTCCCACGGTTTCAACCAGAAAGTGCAGCTGTTGCTGCACTTTGCCTCGGCCCGTCTGGAGCATGCCCACACGCTGCGCGCCATGCTCCGGCACACCCTGACC
This sequence comes from Desulfomicrobium macestii, assembly GCF_014873765.1. NCBI lineage: Bacteria > Pseudomonadati > Thermodesulfobacteriota > Desulfovibrionia > Desulfovibrionales > Desulfomicrobiaceae > Desulfomicrobium > Desulfomicrobium macestii. The sequence continues at coordinate 101,749 of NZ_JADBGG010000011.1, forward strand.
TACCGCGCTTCCCAGCTCTTTGATTTCATGCACACCATCACGGCCCCGCTGGAAGACCGCATCGAACAGGCCGCCCGGGAGACCGGGGCCGATCTGGATCTGGTCGAATTCGTGCGCCATCATGTGACCAAGGTGCAGCGCATGGTGGAGGACAACCACGCGCGCCTTCCCCAGGACGCCCTCAAGAACAAGCTGCTGCGTAACTATTTCAACGCGCTGCGCCCCGTGTACGACAGCGAGCTCATCGACCGCATCCAAACGTATCTTTCGGCGGTCAAGGCCATCGTCAAAATCCATTTTTCGCTGCGCTATTTCTACCGCACATCGGAAGTGATCGAGGAGGTCCGCGCCCTTGGCGGCGGGATCATCATCCCGCATCCCGAACAGTTCTGGCCCATCCTCCTGGCCGATTACGACGTGGACGGATACGAGGTCTGGAATCCTCAGTCCCAGCGCTATACGGATTTTCTGATCACGGTCGTGGGCAGGGCCAACGCCTGCGCGGGTCTGTCCCAGCGCCGCAAGCTGGTCTTCATGGGCGACGACACGCACATGGGCGAAAAAGTGAAGGACGTCTCACAGCGCAATTCGGAAAAAGCGAACCGTGAGATCGGGTATCAACCCGCCTGGGACGATCTGGAGATCTCCAAGCGGCTCATCCTTTCGGGCATGAGCCGGGAAATCGTCATCCGGGAATATCGTGACCGCCTGCTGGGCTGAAACAAGGAATGATCATGTCTCAAGACGACAAATTTGAATTCGAGTCCGTACAGGACAGCCAGACCATCCAGAAATATCTGCAGGCCTTGCAGGACGGCTTCGCGCAGGGGCGGATAGTGCTTCATTCCGAGGGGTCGGAAATATGTCTGCACCCGAGCGGCTTCATGAAATTTCAGGTCTCGGTGAAGAAAAAGGGCTCTGAAAACAAGCTCTCCGTCAAGTTCGCCTGGAAGGACAAGAGCGACGAATCCCCGGCATCCAGCACCATTTCCATCACTTCCTAGGACGCGTCATGCTCAAAAGTTTCGAAGGGCTCGATGAGAATTTCAGGTTCCTGATCATGGAAGTGCAGAACCAGATTAAGGCCACCTTCCAATTTTTGCTGGAGCCGACTCCGGCGACCTATGACAAGATCTTCAGCAAGGACGACTACATCGATAACCTGAAGAACGTCATAGAGAACAAGTGCTTCACCACGTTGAACCAGACCAAGCTGGCTCCGGATCAGATGAAGTGCCTGCGGGCCGTGCATGTCATCAGCATCAACCTTGAACGTATCGGCGACTATTGCGTGAATATCGCCAAGCAGATGGGCTATCTGTCCACCCCTCGCTTTCTGGAGAATTTCGACTATAAAGATAGCTTCCTGAAAATTCACGATACGGTGAGCGAGATTCTTCCCGTGCTGCAAAAGGCCAACCTGTCGGGCGCGCTGTCCATTTGCCGCATGGAGGACGAGCTCGATACCATGTACAAGGAAAATTTTGACAAGATCATGATCCACCTGCGCATCGGTCGCAACGTGGAGGATCACATCACTTCGCTTTTCATCATCCGGTACATGGAGCGCATCGGGGACAGCCTGCTCAACATCGGGGAGGCGCTGCTTTTCGTCATCATCGGCGAACGCATCAAGATCCAGCAGTTCCAGGCCCTGCAACGCAACCTGAACAAGTCGGGCATGCAGGGGGACGTCACGGATGTGGATTTCCAGGGAATCTGGGGCTCGCGCTCCGGTTGCCGCATCGCTCGCGTGGAAGAGAAGAAATCCCCCCAGGCCCGGGATTCCATCTTCAAGGAAGGCAACCTGCGCAAGATCCGTCAGGAGAAGATCAACCTCGAATGCTGGAACGAAATATTTCCCGGGCTGGTACCGAGGGTTTTCAGCTATCAGGAAGACGGGGAGAATGCGTCGCTGCTGACAGAGTTCCTGTCCGGCTGCACCCTGGATGAGACCATTTTCAATCCGGACCGGGAGATCCTCAAAAACGCCCTCTTCATCTTCGAGCAGACCGTGCAGCACATCTGGGAACAGACCATGAGCGAGCACGCCCTGTCCACGAACATGATGCGTCAGGCCCTGGACCGCATGTCCTCTATCCTGCAGGTCCATCCGGAGCTCATGCGCCCCGCGATGGGCATAGGCTCCATCGCCATCCCCTCGGCCGGGGAACTGATCAAGGGCTGCATGGACATCGAGGCCAGATTTCCGGCGCCTTTTTCGGTCTTCATCCACGGCGACTTCAACATCAACAACGTCATCTACAGTCATCTGGATCAAAAGGTCTATTTCATAGATCTGTATCGCTCCCAGCATGCCGACTACGTGCAGGACGTCTCGGTCTTTCTCGTCTCCAACTTCCGCTTGCCCGCTTTTGACCGGGAATCGCGCGAACGCATCAGCGAAACCATCACCAGCTTCTACAAGTTCGCCAGGAATTTCGCCCGGGCCCATGGCGACGAGAGCTTCGACATCCGGCTCGGGCTCGGTGTGGCCAGGTCGTTTTATACCTCGACCCGTTTCGAGCTGAACCGGGCCTTTGCCCATGCCATGTACAATCGCTGTCTTTTTCTCATGGAGCGGCTCACGGAACATGAACTGAAGTCTCCGGCTGATTTTTCTTTCCCCTTGGAAATACTCAACTATTAGGATTTTTTTATGAAGATAGGAGTGGTCGGAACGCGCGGTGGGTGGTCTTCGGAACTTCTTGCGGACACGGTGGCCGCCAAGACCGGATTTCGCCTGCTGGTGGACATGGAGCAGGTCTGCATGGACCTGGACAGCGGCAAGGTCTGGACCGAAGGGGTCGATCTTGGCGGCCTTGACGGCCTCATCATCAAGAAGATCGGCGCGCGCTATTCTCCGGATCTTCTCGACAGGCTTGAGGTGCTGCGCTTTCTGGCACAGCGCGGGCTGCCCATTTTTTCCTCGCCCATGTCCATCATGCGCGTCCTGGACAGGCTCAGCTGCACCGTGACCCTGCGTCTCGGGAATATCCCCATGCCGCCGACGACCATCACCGAGTCCGTGGACGAGGCGCTGGGCGCGGTTGAACGCTATGGCGCGGCCGTGTTCAAGCCGCTTTTCACCTCCAAGGCCCGGGGCATGACGGTCATTGACCACGGAGCCGGGGCGCGCGCCGCCATCGAGGCCTTTCACGCGGAAAATCCCATCATGTACATGCAGCAGAAGATCGAGCTGCCCGGGCAGGATCTGGGCATCGTCTTTCTGGGCGGCAAGTACCTGACCACCTACGCCCGTTGCGGCACGGGGGCCTGGAACACGACCACCGAGTCGGGAGGCAAATACGCCCCGGCCACGCCTTCGCCCGAGGCCATGCGCACGGCCGAGGCGGCCCAGGCCCTGTTCAATCTCGATTTCACATGTGTCGATGTGGTGGAAGCCGCCACCGGGCCAGTGGTCTTCGAGGTTTCGGCCTTCGGCGGGTTCCGTGGCATCCAGGATGCCTGCGGTCTTGATGCCGCGGCCATGTACACCGATTATGTCATGGAGAAGATTCGTGAATAATGACAGCACTCTGCGCGGACTCGTGCATCTTTTGAGCGCCGGCGTCGCGACACCGCACCAGGTCTGCCTGAGCGTGGGCGACTGCCGTTTTCGGGTCATGACCAATTCCGGGAATCTGGCCCGGGAATTGACCAGATATTTCGCGCCATTCCTGAACTCCGGGTCGGAGGCGGACATATCCATCACGGCCCTGCAGGGCGAGGTTCCTGATCTGGGGCTGATTTTTCAGGTCAAGGAGCCGGACCCGGGCAAGACCAAGATAAAAGAGGAGTGGGCCGACATCGAAGGCGGGCGGGTCATCCGCAAGCGTCTGACCGGCATGCATTTTCTCTTCGGAAACGGGGAAAATCTGGCCGTGGGGGACTGCGAGGCCAATCCCAACCAGGTCGTCAATTTCATCAACAACCGTTTCATCGAGCGCAAGTTGAACGAAGGCTGTCTTCTGGCGCATGCCGCCGGAGTGGCGGTGTGCGAGACCGGTATGGCCATGGCCGGGTTTTCGGGCATGGGCAAATCGACCCTGGCCCTGCATCTGGTCAGCAAGGGCGTGACCTTTGTCAGCAACGACCGCCTGATGATCAGTCCTGCAAGCTCCGGCCCGGTCATGTTCGGCGTGGCCAAGCACCCGCGCATCAATCCCGGCACGGCCCTGCACAATCCCGATCTGACAGGCATAATCTCCCCCGAGGACACGGCGCACTTTCAGAGCCTGCCACCGGAGGAACTCTGGAGTCTGGAGCACAAATACGACGCCCTCATCGACCAGCTTTTTGGCCCGGACAGGTTCATCCTGCAGTGCCCCATGCGTTATCTGGTGCTGCTGAACTGGCACCGGGACGGCTCGCCCACGCGCTTCGAGGAGATCGACATCAATGCACGGCACGATCTGCTGGAAGCCTTCATGAAGGACACCGGCCTTTTTTTCACCGCCGAAAACGGCTATGCCCCGACGCAAGACGACTATGCCAAGGCGCTGGCGGGGTGCAGGGTGTTCGAGATCAGCGGAGGCGTGGACTTTGACCAGGCCGCGGATGGCTGTCTGCGGCTGCTGGAAAAGGCATGACGGCCATACGGGTCACCCGGGAGGTCAACGTTCCGGATCCGGTACGCGTGGCCAGGTCGTTGCGCAGTCCCGACCTTGGGCCGCGAATCCTCTTTTTCACCGGCGGCACGGCTCTCAAGGAAACCAGCCAGGCCCTGGTGGGGTACACCCACAACTCCGTGCACCTGGTCACGCCCTTTGATTCGGGGGGCAGTTCGGCCGTGCTGCGCCGCTATTTCGACATGCCGGCCGTGGGTGATCTGCGCAACCGGCTCATGGCCCTGGCCGATCGCACCCTGCATGGATACCCAGAGATTTTCGAGCTTTTTGCCCACCGTCTGCCCAAGACCGCAAGTTCCGGACAGCTGCTGGACGAACTCTCCGCCCTGGTCGCAGGCAGCCATCCGCTCATTACCCGGGTTTCGGACCCCATGCGCAAGATCATCCGCCATCATCTGCAACTCTTCGAGAAATCCATCGGCCCGGATTTCGACCTGCGCGGGGCGAGTGTCGGCAATCTCATCCTGACCGCCGGATATCTTGAAAACAGGCGGCACATCGATCCCATCGTCTACATCTATTCCAAACTGGTCCAGGTGCGCGGGGAAGTCCGCCTGCTGATCAATTCCAACCTGCAACTTCGGGCCGTGCTCGAAGGCGGCGGCCACCTTGTCGGCCAGCATCTGCTGACAGGCAAGGAGACTTTGCCCCTGACCCGCGCCGTGTCCGAACTGTCCCTCGTCGATCCCGCCAAGGGCAACGCGCCGGTGCGCCCGCTCATCCGCGACAAGATCCGCAGGGCCATCCAGGGCGCGGACCTCATCTGTTATCCGGTGGGCAGCTTCTACAGCTCCATCGTCGCCAACCTGCTGCCCCGGGGAGTGGGGCAGGCCGTGAGTCAGACGCCCTGTCCCAAGGTCTTCATCCCGAACACGTTCAGCGACCCTGAATCCGTGGGCCTGTCCCTGGCGGGCCAGGTCAGGACCCTGCTGCGGCACCTGCGCGCCGACGCCCCGGACAGCATCGCCATCAGCGATGTTCTCGACTTTGTACTGCTTGATCCGTCCGTGAGCTATCCGGACGCAAAGAATCCGCAGCGGGAGCTGGCATCCCTCGGCGTCCAGATCATCAAGACTCCCCTGACCGACACGAAAACCGGCGCCATCGACCCGCACCTGCTCTGCCAGGCCCTCATCTCCCTGGCGTGATATTTAAAAGGAGGTTCTCATGGGAAAAGACAAGCTCAAATCCAAGAACATCATGACCAGGGATGATCTGGTCGCGTATCTTGAAACCGTGCTCTCGGGTCTGAAACAGGGCACGCTCATCCTCGACAACGAAGAAAGGCCTCTGATTTTAAGGCCTTCGGACAGCATCGAGGCGGAGCTCGAAATAAAGCAGAAAAGCGACAAGGAGAAGCTTGAACTCAAGCTCTCCTGGGTGCCTAACAAGATGCAGCCGCTGACCCCGGTGGCAACACAACTTGAAGCCCCAATCCTGTCTTCGCCTCCCCTGGGTGACGAAGCAAAAAAAAAATGAGCTGAAGGAAGCGGCAGAAGCGGCAGAAGGGGAAGAAGCGGAAGAAGATAGGACCTATGGGACCTATAGGACGAATGGGCCGAATGAGACGAACGAAAACACAGAACTTCCTGCAACCCATACGTCCCATGAGCCCTATACGACCCATACTTCCCATTCTTCCCCGCAAAAGGCCCTCTATGCGGTCATCCGCGAGGCCCTGACCCTGGATCAGGGTATTTCTCTGCCGGGGCTCGGCTCTTTTTCCGTGACGCTTCATGCCGCGCGCATGGGTCGAAACCCGCGTACCGGGGAGAGCATCGCCATTCCGGCGCGCAGGCGGGTTCACTTCAAGGCGGCAAAGGGACTGCGGCAGCTGCTGAACCCATGACTTGCGCGGCGGCGTCTCGGAAATTTTCGGCCAAAGGAGCCTTTCATGAAGTTTCTCTCCACCTGTCGCGCGCTGTTCCGGGGGCGCCTTCCCGGCCAGGCCGTGATCCAGATCACTACCCGCTGCAACGCCCGGTGCGTGCAATGCGGCATGAGTGCGGACAATTCTTTTGCCCGCCACAGTCTTGACCCCGAGGTCGTGGACCGCGTTCTCGATACCGTGGCCAGGCTTGGGATGCAGGCCGTGTCCTTCACCGGCGGGGAGCCCCTGCTGGATCTCGGGCGCCTGACGGGCATGATCCGCCGCGCCAAGAAGCTCGGCATCCCCTACATCCGCACCGGCACCAACGGGTTCATCTTTCAGCGCCATGAGGCCCCGGATTTTGCGGATCGCATGCGCCGCACGGCCGACGAATTGCTTGAGAGCGGCATCCGCAATTTCTGGATCAGCCTCGATTCAAGCGATCCGGACATCCATGAGAAAAACCGGGGCCTGCCCGGCGTGGTGCGGGGCATGGCCAAGGCTGTGCCCATCTTTCACGAACGCGGCCTTTACCCATCGGTCAATCTGGGCATCAATCGCCTCTGCGGCGGGCGCATTCCGGCCTTGCAGGCCCCCTTCGATGCGCACGGTTTTCGGCAGGGTTTTTCCGAGGCCTTCACCCGCTTTTTCACGTTTGCGACGGAACTCGGCTTTACCATCGCCAACTGTTGCTACCCCATGAGCGACGAAGACCTCGCCGTTTACCAGGCCACCTCCTCGGATCCGTTCATCCGTTTCAGCCCCGAGGAGAAGAGGGCCATGCTGCTCGCGCTCAAGGATGTGGTGCCGGATTTCAGGTCGCGCATCCGCCTCTTCACGCCGCTGTCCTCCCTGGACGCCCTGGTGCGGCAGGCCGACGGGGAGGCCGGACAGACATATGCCTGTCGCGGAGGCCTGGATTTCTTCTTCGTGGATGCCACGGCCGGACACGCCTATCCGTGCGGCTATCGCAGCGCTGAGGACCTTGGGCCTTTCTGGGAATTGCAGGATCTGCCCGACGGCGAGCCGGGTTGTCGGCGCTGCGACTGGGAATGCTTCCGGGACCCGTCCGAGCTGCTCGGGCCCTTCGGGATGGCGCTCTCCAATCCTCTGGAAGTGATGCGCAGGTTCTCATCCCGCCCGGAGCTGCCCGGCCTCTGGTTTTCCGACCTTCGCTACTACATGGCCTGTGACTTCTTTGACGGCACCAAACCCATGCGCGCGGAAAAACTGGCGCGCTTCGCGCCGCGTCAGGCCGCGCCCGCGCTTCTTGTTTCGACCGAAGCCGAGTCCTGAGCCGCCATCACGCTTCGATGGCCCATGCATTGCGAGGCCCCCGCGCGTTCAGGGCCGGGCCTTGAAGTGACCGCGCACCAGCATCCCCAGCCCGAAAAGCAGGGCCGCGACCGCGCCGAGTAGCGGCAATCTTGCAACGACGGACGGATCGGTCAGGAATTTTCCGGCATGCAGTCCGAGCAGGGTGATGAGCGCAGACCATAGTGTTGCCGTGAAAAGGTTGGCGGCGAGAAAGAAGCGCCAGCACAGATCCGAGACGCCAAAAGCAAAGGGGATGACTCCGCGCATGCCGTAAATGAACCTGTAGGTGCCAAGGAGCGGCAGGCGATGGCGCAGAAGCAGGCCGCCGACGCGGGCGGCCCTGGTCCCGAAGCGCGGATGTCCCGCAAGGTATGCGGACCCTTTGAGCCTGCCGAGCCAGAAGAAGAACTGATCTCCCGCCATGCTGCCCGCAAAGGCCGCCCCCACCACGGTCCAGAAATCGAACAGCCCCAGGGCCAGCCCCGCGCCGCCCAGAAGCACCGCCGTTTCCCCCTCCACAAAAGCGCCCAGTGCGATGGCCAGGGGGCCATATTGAGTAATGGTGTTCATATCCATGACCTGTCTTTGCCGCGAGCCTCAAACCTGCCCGTGACGGACAGGTGACGCTTCGGTGACAGCCCGGGCCCTTCGCCATGGGGCGCCCCGAAAGCTGTCACCGGGCGGTCACGAATTCTTCGCATCCTCTTCATGTTCGTTTGTTCAAGGCATTCAAACAAGGTGGTGTGCATGTTTTTCGATACAACAACGATGCAGGCGGGCATGGAAGGGCGGTTGGCCGACAAGATGGGTTTTGAAGGCGGGTGGAACGACCGCCTCCTGGACGTGCTCCCTTTCGGTCCTGACGACGCCACGGCCGGAAGCGAGAGCGAGTTGCAGGTCGCGGTCATGGGCAGCCCGGATTGCGTGGACCTGCCGCTCAGAATCCGGGAATCGAGCTTTTATCAGAACGTGGCCCGGCGCACCGTGGCCGGGGACACGTCGAGCCATACGCTCCTTGAGCTTGAACGCTATCTGGAGGCCGGTCCGGATGCCGTCTGGGAAAACAGCTGGGTGCGCTTTCCCCTGGGACGGCTGAACACCTTTGCCCGCCACACCCTGGAGCGTGACCTCCTGGCGGACAAGAGCGATCCCGCGTCAGGGCGCAGGAAGGACAGCGCGGACTTCTTTTTTGTCAGGGACGGCGAAGACTGGCTGCGCATTCCCATCAGTTATCTGCTCAAGCTCTCCCTGGCCGACCTGGCCGGGTCCGGCGTGACCTCCGAGGTGCGCAGGCTGGCCGAATCCTTTCTTGCCCATTTTCTGAACGACAACACCTCCCCCGAAACCTTCTCCTTTTATCCCGTGCCCATGGACGACGCGTTCCAGGGCGGGCGGGGCATCGCCCGGGAGACCAGCCAGCGGTTCCTGTTGTCCCAGCTCCTGCTCGACCACGCCAATGAAGGGTTCGGGCTCCTGGAATACGGGCAGCAGGCCATGATCTATTTCGCGCCCTTGCCCCCCGCCCGGCAGAAGCGCCTGAACGAGATCATCCCTGACGCCCATTACCGCGAGCTGTTCATGAACCCGTGCCTGTCGGGCTGGGACCGGGGGGAGGCCAAGAAGGAGTACATGGGCCTGTGTCACCGCATGCTCTCGCGCAGTCAGCTGAACACCATCGCCAAGCTGCGCGAGTCCGGCATCCTGACCAACAATCTGGTGGTCCTGCCCAATACCTCGAACACGTGCCTGGCCAACAACGGGACGCACATTTCGCTTGGCAGCAAGCGCCTTGGGGAGCTTCTGCACGCTGACGGGGATTTTGGCGTCACCGATGAGAAATACCTCGGGGACCTGGTCATCAAGATCGTGGAACATTTTCTGCCGCTATTTGTCGGCACCTACAGCGCCGCCCCCATGCGCATGGATTTCGAGGATTTTCATCCGGAGAAGGCGCTCGGATTCCTGCCGCACGAGCTCGATTACACCCACCTGCGCATGATCTGGCGGCGCTGGAAAAAGAAGGCCAAGCTAAAAGTCTGCGGCCGCCCTCTGACCCCTTTTGGTCCGCCGCTCATGGACAGGACCATTGCCAGGATTTTTGGGCTGCGCGGCGACTTCATCCCGGATTTTCGCCTGCTGGACTACATGACCACGCTCATGAGCACCCACCGCTGCGCGGCGCTTGACGGCGAGGTCGGCAACGACCTGCGGCTTAAACGCGATCTTGCGGCCATGGGCGTTTTCCATGAATCCATGTCCACCTATCTGCTCTACAAGCAGCGCTCGTTCGAGGTGATGGGGTTTTCCGGTTTCGAGGGCCGATTCTACAGCCTCTTCGATTCCCTGGAGGCGGACATGCGGCCCGCTTGCAGCAATTCTTGAGCGCGCTGGCCTGCAAGCTTGTGCTCAGCGGGCGCGTCAGCCGGTCTTCGATTCCCGACAGTCCGGAAGTGGAGAGCGAGCGACGTCAGATATTCTTCGCCACGGCCATCAACCTGCCCACTTTTTTCGTGCGGCGGGATTCGGGCAATGCCCTGCTTCTTGATCTCGTGTCCAGGGCCACCGGCGTTCGGGGCAGCCATCGCTATCCGGGCAACCTGCGCGTGCATGTGCAGGAGTACCGCAAGGCGCTGCTTGATTTCATCGAATCCGAAGGGCGGGACGTGATCGAACTTTTCGGGGCGCAGGAGCTGCTGCGCGATCTGCGCGCCCGCATCACGGACCCCGAACTTGGCGCGGGAGGAAAGCTGACCCGGCGCATTCTGAAGCATGTCGGGGCGAGTACGCCGCTGACCCTGCGCGCCCAGGACTTCAACATGGGCGCCGAGGATGTCTACAGGGGAGAATTGCGCACCGCGCATCTGGCCGAGGCCCTCGACTACCTGCTGGAAGATTGCCAGACGGTCAGGGATTTCGGCTGCCTGCCCGCACGGTTCTGCCGCACCGGGCTCCCCGCGCTGCTCGGCGGGCGGGACATCATGGAGTTCGCGCGAGAGGCCAGGTCGGAATTGAAACGTACGGGCGAGCTCGGCGGGTGCCGGCCGGTGCTGATCCAGCTTCTGCTCTTGATAATCGGCATGCACGGCGAAAACGCCCGAATCAGTCGGCCGGCCGCATAAGTCGCACAACTGGAAGGAAAAATGACGCATCAGTATATAGCCAGAGATTTGGGAAGCATCCGGAACGAGGAACTGTTCTGCGACCGGGTCATTGATTATCTTTATTCCCGCGTGCGGGAGAAGGCTCCGGCCCTGTTCGACGCCGTGACTTCGGCGCGATCCTCCAGTCTTTTGGGTTTCGTCAATTACGACCTGCCCCTGGGCGCGCGCATCTCGGGTGCAAGCGCGCTCATCAAACGCCTTGGCATCGACATCTCCGAGTGCGTTGAACCCCCGGCCCACTACAACACGGCTCGACGCATCTTCGAACGCCGCATCCGCTACGAAACCGTCCGGCCCATGACGGACGATCACGCCGCCGTGGTCTCCCCGGCGGATTCGCGCATGTTCACCGGTTCCCTGAACGAAGAGAGCGTACTCTTCATCAAGGACAAGTTTTTTTCCTTCGAGGAATTTCTGGGCCGCCCGAGCTGGAATCAGGTCTTCGCGGGCGGCGATTTCGCCATATTCCGCCTGACCCCGGACAAGTACCACTACAATCACGTTCCGGTCAGCGGGGTGGTGCGCGACTTTTACGAAATCGAGGGTGCGTTTCATTCCTGCAATCCGACCGCCGTCATCAGCGAGGTCACTCCCTTTTCCCGCAATCGCAGGGCGGTCACGATCATCGACACGGACGTCCCGGGCGGCAGCGGCTGCGGCCAGGTGGCCATGGTCGAGGTGGCGGCGCTCATGATCGGGCAGATCGTGCAGGCCTATGCTTCCTCGGGATACGCCCCCCACGAGCCGGTGCGCCCCGGTCTTTTTTTGCGCATGGGACAGCCCAAGAGCCTTTACCGGCCGGGCAGTTCCCTGGATGTGCTCATTTTCGAGCCGGGCCGAGTCGAATTCAGCCCCGACCTGGTCGCCAATCAGTTTCGGGGGGACGTGGGCAGCCGTTTTTCAAGCTGGCTGGGACGGCCCTGGGTGGAAACGGACGTGCGCGTGCGCGAAAGCATCGGCCGCGTCCTCAACCAAAACACATGACGGGCGGGATGAGCCGCGCCCGGATGGAGAAAATATGGAGTATTTGCTGATCGCCTGCTTCGGGGCCGCGCTTTTCGCCTTCATCTTCCTGAGCGGGCGCGTCCTGCCGAGCGAACGCTGGCAGATGATGGCCAGCGTGCCCCTGTTCAAGAATCCCGACGGCATGTGGCAGGCCCTCAACCTGACCTGGTACGGGGTGCTCAGCGCCCTGGCCTACACGCTGGCCACGGCCGTCGCCGTCGTGTTGCTGGGTTCGGTTGGCATGGGCATCCTTGGCCTTGTGCTCATGGTCGCAGGCATGCTCGGGCTGTGCATACCGGCGGCGAAGATCGTCGCCCGCCTCGTCGAAGGCAAGCCCAACACCCTGAGCGTGGGCGGGGCCGCCTTCGTGGGCATTGTCGTGGCTCCTTTCGTGGCCTCGGGCGTGGTCCGGCTGACCGGAAGCGGGGCGGTGCTGCCTGCGCTCGCGGCCCTGGCCATCGCCTATGCCGTGGGCGAGGGCGTGGGACGCCTGGCCTGCCTGAGCTTCGGCTGCTGTTACGGGCGTCCCGTCGACACCCTGGCCGAGCCCTGGAAGGGGATTTTCAGCCGCTGGAACGTCGTTTTTCACGGCGGAACCAAGAAAGCGGCCTACGCCCATGATCTCTGCGGGCGCAGGCTGGTGCCCGTGCAGCTCATGACCGCCTATCTTTACTGCGCCGCCGCCTGTCTGGGGATGATCTTCTTCGCGGCCGGGAGCTTTTCGATGGCCATGATCGTGCCTCTGGTCGTGACCCAGGTCTGGCGCGTGCTGTCCGAGTTCTTTCGCGCCGATTATCGGGGCAGGCGAAAGATCTCCGCGTACCAGATCATGGCCGGGGTGGGCGTTTTCTACGGACTTGTGCCGGCCCTTTTGCTGACCGCGTACGGCGCCGCCGTGAATTTCGGGCAAGGCCTCGCCGCCCTTTGGAACGTGCCGGTGCTGCTCCTTCTGCAGGGAGTCTTTCTGGTCGTGTTTCTCTACACGGGGCGCAGCTCCGTCACGGGTTCGAAGATCCGATTTTTTGTCAAGGAAGGGGAGATATAAGTGAGTGTCCTTTTTCGAGACAAAAGGGGATGGGTCCGCGGGCTCATCCTCTTTCTTTTCTGCCTTGGCGCGCGCCCGGCCACGGCCCTTGGTCCCCATGCGCCGCCGGATTTTGAGCGGGCCGTGGAGCACCTGTGCCGCGAGGTGCTTCACGGTCACGACCCGGACCCGGCCCGCATCGCGCCCATCATCGCCCATGTGCGCGCACACGGCGACACCTCGGGCGCGCTGCCAAGGTACTCGGACGCTCCCGGCGCATACCAGGGCTTTGCGATCGACATGCCCATGCAGCGCCTGCTGCGTTATCTCTACAACCCTGAAATTCCCCAGGAACTCATAAAGCCCTTTTCGATCCGCTCCTCGGTCTGGACCACACAGGGCAGCGCCGAAGAGCAGCGGCGACTGTGGGCCGATCCCTGGCCGCCGGCCGGGACGGAAGTCGTGCGGGGCGAGCAGTACGATCGCACCACTGCGGAACTGTCCACGGGCGGATGCTATGGAATGCAGCTGAAGCGGGCGCTTGTGTTCTTGCCGGACGACAAGGCGCTTTTGTCCGTGAGCGTGCAGCCGGGGCCGTCGGAAGTGGGCACCCGCGGCTATCTTGTGGGGCGCGACCAGGACAGCCGCTATGTCTATTCGGATGAGGAGGGATTGACCAAGACCGGGCTTGGCTGGGTCTCGTCCAGGATTCAGACCAATGTCTCCATCGGCGTCTATCTTGGTGAGGGCCGCGTGGTGCGCAGCGGCGTGTTTCAGTGGATGCGGGCGGGTTGGTCGGGCCTGTCGGTCGTCAAGGAGAGCCACATAAAGGCTTCGCTGGTGCGTTACCGGGAGCGCATCGGCGCGATCCTGCATGCTCCAGGCCTGCCCGCGCCCGAAGATCTGGAGGCGCTGTTCAGGGCGCTCGATGCAAAATCCGACGAGGAACTGCGCCGCGAGGCGCAGCCTATTGTGGCCGAATACATCGAGGCGGCCGAGCGGGACAGGAACAGGGCCGCGCTCAAAATCCTGAAGAACGACTACGCCCGGCGGCTTGATCGGGCGGAACTGATCGGGCTTTTGATGCGGGATCGGTTGGAGGATTCAGTCCGGCCACAGTAGGCTCATTCAGATTCGTTTTCGCGGGGCGCGCCGGTTTCCTGGCCCGCTCCGATCTTTTCCTTCCATCCCTTAAGGACTTCCAGATAGGCGGCGAAACGCTGCCGGTCTTCCTCGTTTTCCGCCTCGCGGAGCTGGGTTTCGGCCTTGGCAATCAGAACTTCCAGATATTTCGGATCGGTGAATCCGTGCAGGATGTGGCTCATATGATGTCTTCCCGGCGCTGCTGCACCCATTTGTTGATGGTTTCCAGATAAAGGAAGGTCTCGGTGTTCTGGATGCCGCCAAGGGCCGACAGGTCGTCGACCAGAAAACGGCGCAGATCGCTGCGTGATGCAACGTGGATCTCGACCAGAAGGTCGAAGCGGCCCGAGACGTTGGACACGGACTGCACGCCGTCGAGGTTTGCGATGGCGCGCATGATCTGGGCATTGGCCCGCCCCTCAAGGCTGACTCCCACGGTGGCGGTCAGGCCGTCCTCGAAAAACATGGGATTCACCGACGCAGAGATGCGCAGATAGCCGCTTTTGAGCAGCCGTTCCGTGCGCAGCCGCACCGTGCCGTCGGATACGCCCAGCCGCTGGGCAATGTTCTTGTAGGATTCGCGCCCGTTTTCCTGCAGGGCCGCGATGATCCGGCGGTCCGTGTGGTCCAGGGTAATTTCTTTTTCGTTCACGTTCGTGCTCCCGCGTGAGCGCATACCGAAGTCTCGCCGCAAAGACAAAGCCCGTGCGGGTGGCTCCGGAATACGGTTGCCAATTGATTTATTCGTCAATATATTGCCAATTCATTCATTGCCAAGAAATTTTATGGCGATAAAATTACGCAAATCGAAATTCTACGGGGAGGCGGCATGAAACGGATACTGGAAGATCTGGCGCGGCGGACGGAGGAATTGCGGGAAGGTGGGCTTTTCAAGGCCGAAAGGGTCATCACCTCGCCCCAGGGCGCGCGCATCACCGTGGCGGATGACCGCGCGGTGCTCAATTTCTGCGCCAACAACTATCTTGGCCTGGCCGGTGACAAGCGTCTGGTCGCGGCCGCGCACGAGGCCCTGGACCGCTACGGTTACGGCCTGTCCTCCGTGCGTTTCATCTGCGGCACCCAGGACGTGCACAAGGAGCTCGAAGAGCGCCTGTCCGAATTTCTGGGCACCGACGACACCATTCTTTACAGCTCCTGCTTCGACGCCAACGGCGGCCTCTTCGAGACCCTGCTCGGACCCGAGGACGCCGTCATCAGCGACGCCCTGAACCATGCCTCCATCATCGACGGGGTGCGGCTGTGCAAGGCCAAAAGGTTCCGGTACGCCAGCAACGACATGGCCGATCTGGAAACTCAGCTCAAGGACGCGGCGGATTGCCGCTATAAGCTCATCGTCACCGACGGGGTCTTCTCCATGGACGGCCACATCGCCGACCTGAAGGCCATCTGCGACCTGGCCGACAGGCATGACGCCCTGGTCATGGTCGATGACTCCCACGCCGTGGGCTTCATGGGCGAAAACGGGCGGGGCACGCACGAACACTGCGGGGTCATGGGTCGGGTGGACATCATCACCGGCACCCTGGGCAAGGCGTTGGGCGGAGCTTCCGGCGGCTACACCTCGGGTCGCAAGGAGATCGTCGAGTGGCTGCGGCAGCGTTCCAGACCATACCTCTTTTCCAACACCCTGGCACCGGTCATTGCCGCCACATCGCTGGCCGTGCTGGACCTGATCCGTGACGAGCCCGGATTGCGCGTCAAACTGGAGGAGAACAGCCGCTACTTCCGGCAGGCCATGACCGAGGCCGGGTTTACTCTGGCTCCGGGCGAGCATCCCATCATCCCCGTCATGCTCGGCGATGCGGTGCTGGCCCAGCGCATGGCGTCGCGGATGCTCGAAGAGGGCATCTACGTGGTCGGATTCAGCTTTCCGGTGGTGCCGCAGGGGAAAGCCAGGATACGCACCCAGATGAGCGCGGCGCATACGCGGGAACAGCTGGAGATGGCCGTGGCGGCGTTTGTGAAGGTCGGGAAGGAACTGGGAGTGATTTGAGATGGTGAGGAGGTGGGCGGAAGGGGCTTTGCGGGTTGGCGGGACTGGATTGCCACAGAAAAAATGGACACAGACCGGGAGGTTAAGCCGCCCTGTTTCGCTGTCTCTGATAAAATGATTTTTCGAATGCCTCGGGACTC